>JAEWWD010000317.1 GCA_023396535.1 Bacillota bacterium | reverse complement strand
GTCATGCAGACCATCGGAACGGCCATGATACTGGGGCTGAACATGATACTGATATTCTTTACGCCGACGGCGGTATCCGTACTGGGCGTGTATTTCAAAATGAACTCCTTCGTGTTCATGCCCGTATTTGCCTTAAACGGCGCGGGACTAAGCATACTCGCCTACAATTTCGGGGGACGGCAGAGAAAACGCGTGACGGATACGCTCAAAAAGACCATTACGTTTGGATTGTGCATCATGGGCATTGGGGTACTGGTATTCCAGCTGTTCTCGGAGGAAATATTATTGCTGTTTGATGCGTCGCCGGATATGCTGCGAATCGGCGTACCCGCGCTGCGCATCATCAGCACCAGTTTCCCGGGCGCGGCGGTGGGCATCGCCTGTTCCACGATGTTTCAGGCGGTGGGAAAGGGTACGCTGAGCATGCTGATGAGCTTGACGCGCCAGCTTTTTGCCATACTGCCTATCGCGTATCTGCTTGCGCATCTGTTTGGCCTGGAGGCGGTGTGGTATGCGTTCCCCGCCGCGGAGCTGTTTGCGTTTTCAATGTGCATGCTGTTGTTGAGATCGGTGTACCGCAACCTGATACTTCCGTTGGATAATCAATTGCCGGATGGCTCGGCCGAGGAAGAAGCCTTCATCGCGGATATGCCCATCACGGATTCGCCGGTATAAACAAGTATGAAAAAGCCGCGGGTTTTCCTGATGCCTTAGCTTGCTGATAAACCCTCTTTAAGGGGTATGGGGGATCACTGTCCCCCATATTCAATTCAAAATCGGCGATTTATTCGCCGATTTTGTGGGAGAATGCCGCCATGAGCGGCATACTAACCCTCAGAAAAACCACTGATAAAGTCCGTAGGGCTTTATCAGTGGCCTGAAGCCGCAGGTATTCCTGCGGCTTTTATCAGTTATATCGTTTGAGCGGTTCCAGATCGTCGATGGTACAGGCGATACTGAACCGATAGCCGTCCGCGACGCTCACCGGCTTCAGATCCGGCAATTCCGTGTAGGGATGATCGAATATCGTGAAGGACGCATCCCCCTTCCATACCGGGGAAACGCTTACGTCCCGCGATTTGAGCCGCACCAGTTCATGTACGGCCGGAGAGCTTTGTTTCGCTTTCTCCAGTTCAGGGAAATAGCGTACCAGCGCGGCACCGGCGAAAGTGGGGGAGGGCATTTGCGCGGTTTCCTCCTGTACGGCGACGGTCGCTTCCACAAGCCGTCTGCCCAAAAGGGATAACGATGCCCCGTATTTTCCCGCCTGCCCGGCTGCGGGGCCGGCCTTTGACGGAATTTTAAAGTCCCGGGTGATCCATGTTTCGCCAAATTGCTTGGGCCAGCCCTGAATCAGCCCCCGCATCATGGATTTATCCTGACTGACCCAGATGAAGGGGCAGTATGCGACAGGCATCCCTTCATACCGCGCGCTGAGCAGGAATATCGTTTCCCGGTACTGGCTGCAGACGGGGTCCAGGTACTCCTCGCCCTGGTCGCTTGCGTACTGCCAATCCATAAAGTATACGGCACAGCGGCCGGATTGAAGTTCCAGGCCTTCCGGCAAAAACGCCGCCGCCTTTCTTTCATCCGCTTCATACTCCACAACCAGCGCGTCCCCGACAAAATGCCAGGGCGGCGCGGGCAGCAGGCTGGATTTTCCCAGCGGGGTACGCGGCAATGTGTAGCCTTTGAGCATCTTTATTCTCCTTTGCTTTTTATTAGGGATATTTTATATAATACCGCATGCCTGCTGCATTTTCTTGTAAAATGTTGCCGGGATAACAAAAAAACGGCTCCCCCGGTAAGCCGGGGGAGCTAAGCCACTGATAAAGCCCTTCGGGCTTTATCAGTGGGATTTCTGCAGGTCAGAATGCCGCTCATGGCGGCATTCTCCCACAAATTCGGCGAATGAATCGCCGAATTTGAATGGAATTGAGGGATTGCAATCCCGTAAAGCAGCACCCCTAAGAAGGGTTTGTCAGTTTTTTAGTTTTTCTTTTCGTCGATTTCTTTTTGCAGCTTCTGCATGAAATCCTCAAGCGCCATAACGCCAAGGTCGCCTTCGCTGCGGGAGCGCACGGCCACGACGCCCTTTTCCACTTCCTTGTCGCCTATGACGAGCATATACGGCACCTTCTGCATCTGGGCTTCGCGGATCTTAAAGCCAATCTTTTCGTTGCGCAGATCGTATTCGGCGCGCATGCCCGCCGCGCGCAGCAGGTCACGCACTTCGGCGGCACGGTCGTTCGCGCGGTCCGTAATAGTGAGGACTTTCACATGCAAAGGAGCGACCCAAGCCGGGAACGCGCCGGCGCAATGCTCGGTGAGTATGGCGATGAAGCGCTCGATGGAGCCGAACACCACCGTATGGATCATGACAGGGCGGTGCTTCTCGTTATCCGCGCCTACGTACGTCAGGTCGAAGCGCTCGGGCATCTGGAAATCCAGCTGTATGGTGCCGCACTGCCAGGTACGGCCGATGGCGTCTTCCAGATGGAAGTCGATCTTGGGGCCGTAGAACGCGCCGTCGCCCTCGTTGATCTTATAGGGAAGGCCGCATGCTTCCAGCGCGATTTTGAGCGCGTCGGTCGCCTGCTCCCACTGTTCGTCGCTGCCCATGCTGTCTTCGGGGCGGGTGGAAAGCTCCACGCTGTACTTGAAGCCGAATGTATCGTAGAAATACTGGAATTTCTCGATAACGCCCAGCAGTTCCTGCTTGATCTGATCCGGCGTCATGAATATATGCGCGTCGTCCTGCGTGAAGCAGCGCACGCGCATGAGCCCGTGCAGCGCGCCGGAAAGCTCGTGCCGGTGCACGAGACCCAGTTCCGCCAGACGTTCCGGCAGGTCGCGGTAGGAATATATCTTCCGCTTATAGGAAAGTATCGCGCCGGGGCAGTTCATGGGCTTTACCGCGTAATCCTCGTCGTCGATCTTGGTAAAGTACATGTTGTTTTTGTAGTGATCCCAATGCCCGGAACGTATCCAGATTTCCCGGTTCAATATGATGGGCGTGCGCAGTTCTTTATAGCCGCGCTTCTGATGCTGTTCGCGCCAGAAGTTCTCCAATTGGTTGCGCAGCACCATGCCGTTGGGGTAGAAGAAGGGGAAGCCGGGGCCTTCGTCGTGTATGTCGAACAGATCCAGCTCGCGGCCCAGTTTGCGGTGGTCGCGTTTTTTGGCTTCTTCAATACGGAACAGATACTCGTCGAGATCCGCCTTCTTTTCAAACGCCGTACCGTATATGCGCTGCAGCATTTTGTTCTTTTCGCTGCCTCGCCAGTATGCGCCTGCCAGGCTCATGAGCTTCATGTTTTTCACTTTGCCGGTGCCGGGCATATGCGGGCCGGCGCAAAGGTCCACAAAATCGCCCTGTTTGTAGAAGCTGATAACGGCGTCTTCAGGGAGATCCTCAATGAGCTCCACCTTGTACGGTTCGTTCTTCTCGCGCATATAGCGGATGGCCTCCTCGCGGGGCAGCTCAAAGCGCTCCAGGGGCAGATCCTCTTTGGAGATGCGCTCCATCTCCGCCTCTATTTTGGCGAGATCGTCCGCGGAGAACGGCTCCGGCTTGTCGAAGTCGTAATAGAAGCCGTTGTCGATGGCGGGGCCTATGGCAAGCACTGTTTCGGGGAACAGGCGCTTGACGGCCTGCGCCAATATGTGCGCGGCGGTGTGCCGGTAGCCCCAGCGGCCGCCCTCTTCCTTCCAGTCCAGGAATTTGATGCTGTGGTCGCCTTGAATGGGCCGGAACGTGTCGCTGAGCTTGCCGTCCAGCTCGCAGATGAGCGTGGCTTTGGCAAGGCGCGGGCTGATGTCGTTCGCAATGTCGAGGGCCGTCATACCGTCGGCATACTCACGGACGCTTCCGTCGGGGAAAGTGAGTTTCATAATAATCCTCCAAATTCAATATAAAAGATTCTGCGGAAATAAAAAAATCCCCTGCTTGCAGCAAGGGACGGGCATACTTTCCCGCGGTTCCACCCTAATTGAATAAACCACTCTTTGGCCGATATCGGAGCCTGCCGCCATGATCCTCCGGTGGTATTCCCGTCCTTAAAGCAGGGAAGCGCTCACAGCCGCGGCGTTTCCTCTCTGAACAGCCCGTTTGCCGGTCGGTACTTATCCGGAATCATTTCATGTTACCCGGTTATTATATACCCGAAAACCACGCAAGTCAACCGGAAACGGGCGTATTTGGGGGGGTTTCGCACAGCATGCCGCGCCGTTTGACAAAGCATGGCTTTGCTGATAGAATGGCCGCAGAAAGAACCGTCATAGTATCCCATCTATGAAAGGCTTTGATTTCTCACGACTACTTTAAAGGTGGAGCGAAGTATGAGAGAGCCTTTTATTTTTTTGCGTCCGGATGTTACAAGGGAATATGCAAGCGCGCTGATTGACTGGCTGCGGGACGACGAGGTGATGCGATATCTCAATGAACAGCAGGGCATAGCCGACAACGTCGCACAGGTACTTAATTGCTGCGGACTGCCTGAGCTGACCCATCTGTTCAGCCGTAGCGGCGGGTTTTACATGATCTGCCGCGGGGACGGCGCCCCCGTCGGTTTTGCGAAGCTGACACAGCGTGGCGATGAGACGGAGATCGTTGTCGCGATAGGGGACAAGAACCACTGGGGAAAGCGAATAGGGTATTGCGCCATACGGGAATGCATGCGTGTTGCATTCTTTGAATTGCGTGCCAAAAAACTGATTGCCAACATACACAAAGACAACAGGCGGTCCCTGCATGCGTTTTTGAACGCCCGGTTCCATGTAGAACGGGAAACCGCATCCGGCAGGCGATTATGCATTACTTCGGGGGAGTATATCCGTTTGTCCGGCCAGGGAGTGTTTGCCCCTGATTTTATCAGCATCACCGATACGGACAGGCTGCGGCTAAACAATCTGGTTGAAATGCGCGGGGGCAAAACGGACGCGTCGCTGCACGAACTGCGCGAGGAGATCGGCCGCGCGAAAATCGTTGCCGCGCAGGAGATACCGGGCGACGTCGTAACCATGCGTTCGCGCGCCGTGCTGTTGCTGGATGGCGTTGTGCATGATCTGGCACTGGCCTATCCTGAAGAGGCGAATATCGTTGAGGGGAGGCTTTCCGTACTGTCCCCCGTGGGGACCGCCATACTCGGTTACAGCGAGGGGGATACGGTTATTTGGCAGGTGCCCGATGGGGAAAAGAGAATCCATATACGGGAGTTACGCTACCAGCCTGAAGCGGCAGGGGATTATTATTTATAAAAAACTGAAAAGCGACGGGAGCCGCTTTTCAATTAATCCATAAAATTCACGGATAAAGTCCGTGGCTCTATCCGATAACCTAGTGCACGAATCTTACGCGCCCAGCAAACACCCGCGCGAGCATTTCGGTGAGCGGCGTGCTGTTCGCCTCCGAAAGATTATAGACGGTCAGGCGCTCGGGGGCAAGATCCACGAGTACGCTGACCAGCCGGTCAGGATCGCAGGCTTCGTAATCGATGCGGGCGTCGCTTTCATCCGTCAGTGTACAGGAGCCGTCCGGGTGCAGCAACAGCGACACTTCACGCACGCGGGTAGGCTTTACCTGCACAAATGCGCGCAATACGCCCATGAGTTCGAGATATTCCTTTTCGAGCAGCAGCTCCTCCATGGAGCTCTGCACGCAAAGCCGCCAGGCGTTTATCGTTTCCGGCATGCGGAACCGCATGTAACCGGAAAGATTCAGGACTTCCTCTTCATCTAAATAGGCCTTGAGCGCACGCCGCACCGCGCCGGGGCGTTCCACTTTCCTGGCATAGCGTACGGATTCGGCGAGCACCGCCTGTTTTTCCACCAACGTCAATGGAAGCCGGTCCGTAAGTCTTGCGAGCTCGAACTGGCACAGATCCCTGCAAAACAGCAGGGCCAGCGCAACGCACAGCGCGTCCAGGCCGCCCGGCTCCGCAAGCTCCACGTCAATATCCTTTTCGTTCGTCGTGAGCGTGAAAGGATGCGCGGTTTGCGTCAATCGTCTTTCCAATAGCCGCGGAATGTCTCCTTCGTAATCTCCGATTTCTATGAGGCGTTTTGCCACACGTTCACTCTCCTTAGGCGGCCATACCCTGCCGAATTGTGTCGGCATATCCTATACTATGTGAAAAACGGGAAAAAAGATTCCCGCATGCACGACATCGGGGGTTTTGTTGTTTTTTTTGGGCGACGCAATGCACGCCCGCGTATTCGTCAGTCGCGCTGGTTTTTAGTATGGCATTTCTTATGAGGAAAGCGGCGTGGTAAATACTTGAACGGACTCCAGCAACGTGTATTCTGAAAAGAGATTCGCAAAAAAACACGAACCATTGGTAGATGAAGGAAAGTGTTTTATAATGACAGATATGGGGGGTGTTTTGCACATGCGTTACGCAACAGAGCTGTCGTGGCCTCAGATTCAATCTCTGGATCGGGAGAAAACGGTCATTATCATGCCGATCGCATCGATTGAACAGCACGGCCTGCATTTACCGGTGGGGACGGATTATCTGCTGATGCAGAAAATCGTGGAACAGCTTCGCGATTTTCATGTGGAAGGGTACGAGGGCATAATTCTTCCAACGCTGCAATTCGGGTTGAATACCGAGCACTGCGCGTTTGCGGGCACCATTACCCTCAAAGAACGCTGTATTGAGGATATCCTCACGCAGCAGGCGGACGCGTTTGCCCGCAACGGCTTTCTAAATTCTATCGTGCTTAATTCACACGGAGGCAATTCCGGATTGATCGATTCGTTTATTCGTACCTATCGCGCCGCGACAGGCTGCCGCATGACGACCATCGATTATTTTAGGGGTAAGCCGTTCGCAGGGCATGAAGCCCTGTTTGATAACCCTGTGGGGCTGGACGTGCACGCCGGCGAGTTTGAGACGTCGCTGATGATGCACCTGTATCCGGATCTTGTGGATATGAAGACGAACAAAGCTGATTTGGCGGAATGTAATCTGCCCGCAAGGCAGCTTCCTTTTGGATGGCTTACGCATGAAATCAGCAAATCCGGCGTGATCGGTGATGCGACATACGCAAGCGAGGAAAAGGGACGGGCGTATTATGCAATCATCATGCAGTACGTCCAAAGAGCTCTGAAGGAATTCTGCGGCACTCTCAGCAAAGCGTAAAATGTGCGTTCGTAAAATAGAAATGCAAAGGGCATATGGGGGATTCCGAAAGGGATTTCCCCATATGCCCTCGTTTTCTGCCAACAGAGGCTGATACGTTTACCGGCTACTTTGCCTTCTCAGGCGCTTCGATCTCGCCTTCATCGGAGATTTCGATATGTTTGATGCGTATATCCGTCTTGGGACGGTCGCGCATATCCGTCTGCGCGGCGGCAATTTCGTCCACTACGTCCATGCCGGCCGTCACATGGCCGAACGCGGCATACTGGCCATCCAGATGCGGGGAGTCCTGATGCATGATGAAAAACTGAGAGCCCGCCGAATTGGGGTTGGCCGCGCGCGCCATGGAGAGTACGCCGCGCTTATGCCGAAGCGGGTTTTTGCAGCCATTCGACGCAAACTCGCCTTTGATACAGTAGCCGGGGCCTCCCATGCCGGTGCCGTCGGGGCATCCGCCCTGTATCATGAAGCCGGGTATTACGCGGTGGAATATCAGTCCGTCATAAAAGCCCTGACGCGCAAGGTACAGAAAGTTTTTGACGGTATTCGGCGCCGCCGCGCGGTCGAGCTCAATCTCGATTTTATCGCCGTTTTCCATTTCAATCGTAACCATTATGGTTCCTCCTGCATGATATTAAAGGGTTGCCACTCGCCGGATGCCTCGAACAGTACGCGGCCGTCCGCGGCGTCCGCACCCAGCACCTCAAACTGATCATCGTTTTGATACAGCTTCATCTGTACCTGCTCGCCCGGCCGCGCTTCCGCGCTGTAACCGATGTACAGGGAACGGAGCCTTTGTTCCCTATATTTCGCAAGCGGGAACAAATCCAGTATCCAGCCCACATAACTCGCGTTGTTCATATGCCCGTTGACGTCGATGTCGCTGTATAAAGGCGCGCGGAGGAACACTTGCGGCGCGCCGTCCTGTTTTAGGCGCAGCTTACCCGGCTCGGGCAGGGGAGGAGTGAGTTCGGCGGGCGGCGGAAAGCTGAGCCCCGCCTTTTCCGGAAGCAAAATGCGTCGTGATACGATATCCACAAGTATCCAGGACGTGGACATAGCCGCTAACAATGCGCCGTCAGCGCCATATATCTCCACATACCGAGGAAACGTCGTGCGCCCCGCCCGGCCATACCATGTTTTGGCCCGCACGACGTCGTGCAGGCGGGGATAACGGTCGATACGCAATTGCGCGCGCGCAATCATCCAGACGATGTTGTTGCGAACCAATTCGCTCCGCGAAAGGCCGAGCTGTGAGGAATGCGCGCCGGCGACCTCCTGCATCAGCCGGAATGCGGCGTCCGGTCGCCAAAGACCTTGAAAGTCCGTCTCGTGTGTCAGTATAACCTGTTCCTGTACGAACGTATGCATCAGGCTTCTCCTTTTCCCAGCACCACCGCGAGCACAAAGCCCGCTATCGTCGCGAAAACGGCAAGCAGCCAGCCTATCGCGTCCGCGGCGCCGGTCTGCTGGTATAGTACCGTGAAAGGTGAGGAAAGCACGAGGCCCATGATGGCGTAATAGGTCGCGTAAGGAAAGCGGCGCAGCAGCACGCGCACCACCCGCGCCATAAAGAAAATGCCTGCGAGCACGCCCAGGGAAAAGGGCACAAGTATAATGCAGCGCTGCAGCATGGCGGAAAAGTCCAGACAGAACAGAGCAGTTGTAAAGCCGTTGACGTATGTGAGAACGGGCTCATAATAGCCTAACAGTATGAGCAGCATGGAACCGCTGAAACCGGGTATGACCATGGTTGCGGCCGCCGCGAAGCCTAACCCGAACACGAGCAGCGCGTGCGGCGCGTCGGAGGTGAGGGTGAACACAGTACCGGCGCTGCGGCTTGCGATGGACAACAGCACCATCAGCGCAGCCATGCCCAATAGCAGCAACGCGTGGGATATTTGAAACCGCTGCCCCTTCACGCGCTGCAGCAGCATGGGCAAAGCTCCCAGTATCATGCCGGCGAACGCGCAGGCGGTCTGCAACGGGTAGGATTGAAACATCAGCTCAATAAAATAGGAAAACGCCGCCACGCCGATTATCATGCCCAGTATATACGGCAGCAGCACGCGGCCCTGTTTGAACGCGTTTTTACGGTCTGTAACGAAATCGATCAATTGGTCGTAGATGCCCATGGACATCGCCATGGAGCCGCCGCTGACGCCGGGGATTACCACGGATATGCCGATGAGGGCGCCCTTGAGCAGCTTAATCAGAAAACGCATATAAATGCCTGCTCCTCTTTTTCGTACAACACACATCATAACCTGACGCGAGCGTAATGTATACCCATTGTAAGCTAAATTTACAAAATTGTCTTGTTTTTAGAGTCCTGCGTCAGATTGCATTGCCCTCCGCCCGGGAACGGTCGAGCCGTCGTTTCCAGCGTCCGCTGTGGAGAAAATATGCGTAAGTGAAATTGGAATACAGCGGCGAGCTCAGCCAGGCGATGGCTATGCCTGTAAATCCCAATCCCAGCACTTTTGAAAGCAGCAGGGCGAGCGGTATTCGCACAAGATAGTGCGATTGTATGACGTTGGTCAGCGAGAACATGGCGTTACCGGAGCCTTTCACGAAGCCGACCGTCGGGTGCACCAGCGCGTGCAGGATATACATGTACCCGGCAATGCGCAAATAGTGCGCCGTCAGTGCTATCACCGCAGGGTCGCTGTTGAACAGCCGCGCCAGATGGGGCGCGAACACGAGTATCAGCGCCGTCAGCGGTATATTGATGGTGAGCGCCATGCGCCGCGCGGTGCGCACGCTGGACAGCGCCCGTTCCTCCTGATTTGCGCCGAGATTCTGCGAAGTGAACGCCGCCACGGCGTCGCTTATCGCGGTGCAGGGCAGTATGGCGAAGCTGTCCAGCTTGACGCCTATACCGTACGCGGCGCTGACGGCGAGGCCATACGTGTTGACGATGCCATTGAGCGTGAGATGCGATATCGTGACCAGGGCCTGCTGCAGCGCCGACGGCAGGCCGATGCGCACGAGCTCCTTCATATGCGGCCTGCTCCAGCGCCATGCGCGCGGGGAGAATGAAATGATG
>JAEWWD010000168.1 GCA_023396535.1 Bacillota bacterium | reverse complement strand
TTGAAACGGATTTTACCGGCCGCAACGATCTCGTCGTGCGCGAAAGCGGCGCGAAATTTTCCGGCAACGCTTTCCGTTTTACCAACGAAACGGCCATGCACCACGGCACCGTACTCATCAAGGTGGATATGAACAAGCTGGCGCGTTACCTTGCCCCTTCGCCGGAGAAGCTCTCCTCCAAGGGTGTGGAAAGCGTGCGCGCGCGTGTGCAGAACCTGGGCGATATCAACCCCGCCGTCACCGTGGAAACCATGAAGCGCGCGTTGCTCGACGCGTTCATCAAAACATACGGCCCCGCCCGCGTGGGGCAGGAGCTTTCGCTCGACTACGACCGGCTCAACGCGCTGCGCGAGCAGTACGCCTCGTGGGAATGGCGCATGGGCCGCACCCCCTCCTTCGATATCGTGCTGGAGCGCCGCTTTGAGTGGGGCAATGTCGAAATGCAGCTTTCGCTGCGCGAAGGCTGCATCGTCGACGCCCGCGTGTATTCCGATGCCATGGATGAAGCGTTTATCGAGCGCATCGCGCCCGTGCTGCTTTGCTGCCCCTTCCGCTCCGCCGATATCGCCGAGCGCCTCAACGCGCTGCGTCATACGCAGGCCGCCGATATCGCCAACTGGATACTTGAGAAGGGGTTCTAATATAAATCGAAGGCTCTGGCTTTTGTTGCGGGGGCTCCGCCCCCCATTATTTCTTCCAAAATATATAATTGCCGTGACCGGGGTTTTACCGGGATTTTTCATGCCTTGGTCACAATTTAGCCGTGAAGTTCTGATAAACTGAAAAAGGACACGAAAGAAACAGGCCTGTGAGGAAATCCATGAAACGAATGATAAGCGTGCTGCTCATTGCCGCGCTGCTGTGCGCGGCGGCGGCAGGCTGCTCCAAGCCTGCGCCCGCGAATGCGATGGCGCAGTTTCTGACGGATATCAACGCGGGCGATTATGCGGCGGCGTTCGACCTGCTGCATTCCTCCGTGCGCTACGATGAAGCGCGGCAAAAGCAGGACGAAGCCGAGGGCAAAACGCAGCCGGCGAACCGCATAACCCGGGAGCAGTTTGTGCAGCGCTATACGGCGATATTCGAAGAGCTTCAAATCAAGGGCCTCAGCTACAGCGTGACCAAGGAAGTCGAGGGCGAGGCTATCTGCGTATACGACTATACGCTCACTTACGACAGCGCGCTGCTCGCCGATATGCCCATGGAATTCCGCATGTCGGTGCGGCGCGAGAACGGGCTGTGGACGGTGGAATGGACGCCCGCGCTGCTCTTCCCCGGCATGGACTGGGGCGATACCGTACGCGTGGTACAGCTCCCCGCCACGCGCGGGGAAATACTCGCAGACGGCGTGGTGTACGCGCAGACGGTAAACGCCGTCAGCGTCATCGCGGTACCGGAAAAAATCGAGGACGCGGAGCAGTTTGTTCGCGAGGTATCCATGTTGCTTAACATGACGCAGTCGGCTGTCCAGAAAAAACTGGATAAGGCGTACGGCGATTTCACGATCATCAGGCAGCTTTACCCCGACGAACTGACCGAGAGCCTAGAGGAGCAGCTTCTGCTCATACCCGGCATATCCATAGACAAAGGCAATTTCGGCACGCTTCGGTATTACCCCCAGGGGGAAAGCCTCGCGCACATACTCGGCTATGTCGGCCCCGCCAGCGCGGAGGATCTCAAGGCGCTGACCGGCAGCGAAACGGGCAACGATATTTACAGCACCGACTCGCGCGTAGGCAAAACGGGGCTGGAGCGCGTATACGAAAAGGAACTGCGGGGTGCGGACGGTCACATGATCTACATCAGCGGCGCGGACGGACTAAATAAGGAAACGCTGTACGAGGAACCGGCGCAAAACGGCCTCGATGTACAACTCTCCCTCGACCCGGACCTGCAGTCGCGCACGGAAGTACTGCTCAAATACTCGCTGTTCGGCGACGACACGGCGGGCGCCGTCGTCGTGCTCGACCCAACGACCGGCCGCGTGGAGGCCATGGCGTCCTACCCCTCGTATGACCTTAACCAGTTCACGCGCGGTATTTCCGAGGCGGATTGGCAGGCGCTTACCGCGCAGGAGAACAAACCCATGTTCAACCGCCTCACGCAAGGGCGGTACCCGCCAGGCTCCATATTCAAGCCGTTTACGGCCTCCGTTGCTCTTGAAAGCGGCGCCATGACGCCCAATACGGAATTCCCCATGAACGTTGAAAAAATCGAGGAAGACAAGTGGATTCCCGCCGACCGCGGCGAGTTCGGGCCATGGGGATATGCCGCCATCACCCGCGTGGAGCTCAACAACCGCCACTCACCGCCGTTGAATATGAGAACGGGCATGATCGACTCGGACAATATCTATTTCGCTTATGCCGCACTGCGGACGGGCGAAGCCGCATTTGAGAAATTCATGGAGAACGCCGGCTATACCGAAAGCATCCCCTTTGAGATATCCGTGGCCCCGCCGCAGCTCAAGAACGAGGGCTCGCAGTGGACGCCCATGCTGCTCGCGGAAAGCTCGTTTGGGCAGGGCGAGGTGCTGGTTACGCCGCTGCAGGCCGCCGTCATGTTCAGCGCGTTCGCGAACGGCGGCAGCATTGAAGCGCCCTATCTTGTCAATGGTCTCTACCGCACCGAGGGTACGGACTATACCGCCGCTACCGAGCATGAGGCCTCGGTATGGAAACAGAACATTGTCAAGCAAGATACTGTCAATACCATCGTGCCCATGCTGGAGGACGTTATCTCCATGGGCACCGGCAATTGGCTGCATCTTGATCATATCGCGGGAAAAACGGGTACGGCGCAGATAGGCAGCGACCGCAGCCGCGAAATTAACTGGTTTGTAGGATTTCGCGTAGGATCCGACAACCCGCGCCTCGTACTGGTCATGCTGGAGGTACCTGCCAACGAAGCCGCCTTCTCGCAAACCAAGTTTGACATCGCCCGCGCGCTGCTGCGCGAAACGGAAGCGGCGGAATGAGGGAAACGTTGGGGGCCCCGCCCCCGCGCAAAAGCCGTTACGTCCCTTTGGTCGTTTGCAGAAGAGAATAACTGCAGTTTAATACGACGGCGTGAGAAATGATATTTTCCGGTTTATCAATTAGGCAGGTCCTTTTCTTCGGCTTGCCGGGAATCCCGCAATTCCTCCCCCGCAAACGCCAAGGGCGTTTGCAATATGGGTACATAGGACCGTTATGGTCCTATGCGGGAGTTTGAGAGCTGAGCCCTCAGCATTCCCCTTCATTAACACAAAAAGGAACAAGCATATATGAACGAAATCCGAAACATCTGTATATTTGCGTCGTCCAGCGCGCGGCTGGAGAAACAGTATTACGAGCTGGCACAGCGCTTGGGCGAAGAGATCGCAAAGATAGGCGCGGGCCTGATATTCGGCGGCGGCCGCGAGGGGCTGATGGGCGCTACGGCGCGCGGCGCCATATCCCGCGGCGGCCGTGTAACGGGCGTGATACCCAGGCTTTTGAACCAGCCGGGCATCGCGTACCCGAACCTTACGGAACTGCACGAAACCGAAACCATGCACGCCCGCAAGCAGATGATGGAGGATCTCAGCGACGCGTTCATCGCCCTTCCGGGCGGGTTCGGTACGCTCGAAGAGGTGCTGGAGGTCATCACCCTGCGCCAGCTCGGCTATCACGATAAGCCGGTGGTGCTGCTCAACGCGGGCGGGTTCTTCGACCCGTTGCTGGAGCAGTTTGAGCGGCTGTACGCGGAAGCGTTCGCGCATACGGCGTTCCGCTCGCTTTATGCGGTAGCGCATACGCCGGAGGAAGCGGTACGGCTGGCGCGGATACAATCGGCCGAAGCGCGGCCCGACAAGCTCAGTATGCAGAGGACGGAGGACGCCGTATGAAAAAAGTAAAAGAGCCGGCCCCCATGATGCAGCACGAACACGAGCAGCACATCGTTATGGTCTGCGTCACGCGGCAGCGTACCTGCGCGCGGCTGATAGAGCGCGGCGAGGAAATAGCCAAAGAACGCAACAGGCATCTCCATGTGGTGCATGCTGTCAAAACCGGTCAGAATTTCCTGGGAAATGCCTATGAGGGCGAGGCGTTGGAGTATCTTTTCACCGCGGCACAGCTTTCGGGCGGCGATCTTGCCATGCTGCGGTCCGACGACGTGGAAGGGACTTTAGCCGAATACGCGCGCGTACACGACGCGGACGTCATGGTGCTGGGCGAATCCCCGCAGACTGACGACGAGAGCTTTGTGGAGCGCATGCGGAAGCGGCTGCCGACGGTTTCCATCATTATCGCATGAATGCGTGAAGCGCATCATGCGAGTTTTCGCGGAAATGGAAACATCCATTTCCGCGATTTATTCTCACACGGGGACATGCTCGAAAACCTGATGGCTTTTGTCGCATCCCCCCGTGTGCAAGGTGTAAAAACCGCCGCGCATGCACCCGAATGGTACATTCGGGTATTTCACAAGGAATGATGTGCGGCAAGCCGCACAACCAATCGCCCGGTTTTTACGGAATATATAGGATTTATCATCAATGCTTGCGAGGGCGGGACGGCGAAGCGCCCCGCTCGTTTTTTAGCTTTCTTTATAGCAGCTTTAACGAGCATAAAATGCATGTCGCTAATATCCATATACTGTACAATAACTGCTTCCCGTGGTACCATATGCAAAACAGGTTGGGGGAAATGGATATGGGGCAGGAACGGGAGATACGGCAACTGGTGCTGTCGCTTGGCGCGGACGCCTGCGGGTTTGCGGCTATGGATCGTTTTGAGGACGCACCGGCAGGCTTCCACCCGCAGGATATTTACCCGGACTGCCGCGCAGCGGTGGTATTCCTCAAGTGCATGCCCAAGGGCCTTGCGCAGGTCGGCCCGCGCATCGCGTACCATCACTTCAGCAACATGACCCTCGCACGGGTGGATGAAATCGCGCTCGCTGCGAGCCACGCCATAGAACGTTTGGGCGGCAGGGCAGTACCCGTCCCCTGCGACAGCCCCTATGAATATTGGGACGCGGAACGGACCGAGGGACGGGGGATACTCTCCATGCGGCACGCCGCCGTGCTGGCCGGCCTGGGCGGTTTGGGCAAAAGCTCGCTGTTTTTGAGCCCGAAATACGGTTCCATGGTCAATATCGGCATGGTGCTGATCGATCTCGCGCTCGAGTCCGATCCTTTGATGGACAGCCCGTGCATCAAGAACTGCCATATCTGCCTGGACGGCTGCCCGGCGCATGCGCTGGACGGCGTATCGGCAAACCAGCTTTTATGCCGCGCTCACACCTATGAAACCAACGCGCGCGGATTTGACGTATGCAACTGCAACCGGTGCAGGACGCTGTGCCCGCTTTCCCGATAAGCCAGGAGCATAGCGAGCAAATAGAAACAGAATGCAAAAGGAGGAGTACAGATGCGGTACTATGTTGTGGACGCGTTTACGGACGCGGTGTTTTCCGGCAATCCGGCCGGCGTTTGCATTGCGGAGCAGGAGCTCTCGGCAGCCATGATGCAGCAGATCGCCGCGGAAAACAACCTCTCGGAAACCGCATTTGTAGTCAAGCGCGGCGAGCCGGGCGAGTACGGCCTTCGGTGGTTTACGCCCAAAGCGGAAGTCGACCTGTGCGGCCACGCCACGCTCGGAGCAGCGTATGTCATAGCGCGCTATGTCGCGCCGCGCATACAATGCATGCATTTCTATACGCAGGTGAGCGGCGAGCTGACGGTTCGCTGCAGCAAAGGGCTGTTCGAGCTGGATTTCCCCGCCCGCGCGCCCCAGCCTGTGGAGCTCACCACCCCGATGCAGGAAGTTGCCGGCGTGCCGGTGCTGGAGGCGCATCTCTCGCGGGATCTCATGCTGGTGTTGCCCGACGCGGATGCCGTGCGCGCGGCAAATCCGGATATGGAACGACTCGCGGCGCTCGACGGTATGGGCGTTATCCTCACCGCGCCGGGCGGCGGCCGGGATACTGATTTCGTATCCCGCTTTTTCGCGCCCAAGGTGGGCGTGCCGGAAGACCCTGTCACTGGCTCCGCGCACTGCACGCTGATCCCCTATTGGGCGCAAAGGCTGGGCAAGGAGAGTATGCTGGCCAAGCAGCTATCCGCGCGCGGCGGCACGCTGTATTGCAGGCTGGACGGCGGCCGCGTACGTATCGCGGGCAAAGCGGCGCTGTATTTGCAGGGGCAGATTTTCGCTTAAATACATCTGTAACGGAAAGGATTGACTTCCGATTGGACGATATGCATATATTGCGGCGGTCGCTGCATTCCCTGATACTGTTCCGCTCCCTGCTTCGTGACGACGCGCTGTCGCTGTTGAGCCGCGCGCTGGACGCGCGGGAGGAGGACGAGCTCTCGCGTATCGACGCGTACGCCGCGTTCGTATCTGCGCTGTTTTCGCGCAGCACCAACCTGACCGCTTATGTCTGGAGCCGCATCGTGGCGGATGAAAACCCCTATGTGCAAAAGCGCGCGTTGGGTAAGAACGACCCCGTACTGCACAGGTTGGCGCAGACAGAACTCGCGGCGCTTTGTGATATCGCCCGCCTGACGGGGGAGCAAGTGCAGGGATACCTCGGCCTGTCCGGACTTCCGGCGTGGGGAACCGGGCCCGCTGCATACGCTGAGGAATACGAGCGGCGCATGGCCGATATCGCGCGCGTGGGGTACGGCATGTACGCCCGGCATAATATGTTCCAATTCATACAGGGCGAGCTCAAGCCCGTGCGCATGCCCGACCCCATCCGCTTATCCGATCTCAAGGGCTACGCGCGGGAGCGGGAGCTTGTCAAGGCGAACACGCTCGCGCTGCTTGGCGGCCGGCCCGCCGCCAACGTATTGCTTTACGGGGACGCGGGCACCGGCAAATCCGCCACCGTGAAGGCACTGGTCAACGAGTACGCGCCGATGGGCCTAAGGCTCGTCGAAGTAAAGAAATCGCAGCTTCTCGATATTCCCCTGATACTCGAGCAACTGCGGCTCAACCCGCTCAAATTCATTTTGTTTCTGGACGATTTATCTTTTGCGCAGACAAGCGACGAGACGGGCGTACTCAAGGCGATACTGGAAGGATCGGCCTCGGCCAAGGCGGATAACATCGCCATTTACGCCACCAGCAACCGCCGCCACCTGGTCAACGAGAAGTTTTCGGATCGCAGCGGCGACGATATCCACCACAACGAAACCGTGCAGGAGCAGGTCTCGCTTTCCGAGCGGTTCGGGCTGAGCGTGCATTTCGGCAAGCCCAATAGGGACGCATATCTGGAGATCGTGCAGGGCATGCTGGCGGATCGCGGGCTGGAGCTTGAGTATGAGGCGCTCTCCCAGCTCGCCGAGCGATTCGCGCTCGAGCGCGGCGGGCGCTCCCCGCGCACGGCCCGCCAGTTTGTGGAAATGCTGCTGCGGGAAAGGGAATAACGGTATCGCAGGCGTAGCGAAATATTGGGGGCTCCGCCCCCAAACCCCGGCCAAGGGCCACAGGCCCTTGGAACCCGATGCGCAAAAGCACTGTTTCAGTGCGTTTGCAGGGTAAGAAATTGAGATATCCGCGCCTTGGATGATTCGATTTCGTTATGGAGCGCAGGGGTGAAACTCCTGCGAAAAAGACTATATTGACAAGTTAGGTAAAGTACTGCCAGCGCTTTGCGGACCTATTTCACCAGAAACTGCGCGCCGAACACGGCGAACACGCAAAACGCCACACTCAATACCACATACGCGACCGCCACACCGACCGACCCGTTTTGCAGCAGCGCCGTGGTCTCCAGCGAAAACGAGGAAAACGTGGTGAACCCGCCGCACAGGCCCACTTTGATGAACAAAACCATCTGCGGGCTGACGGCGTCGTTTTTTGCCGCCAGCGCGGCGATGGCGCCGATCACCAACGCGC
>JAEWWD010000138.1 GCA_023396535.1 Bacillota bacterium | reverse complement strand
TTCGGTGGTGACGGGTTCTCCGTCCTGTCCTTTTACGAGTACACTCGCCACGCCGTTCACATTGGTGACGGCCTGCGCGTTGATATAAAGCACGTCGCGCGCAGCGCGCTGCACGAGCGTGACGTCCGCGCTCATGCCTTCGTACATGAGCTGTTCATTATCCCCCTCCAGCCGTACGTTGACGGTATAGCTGACCGTCGCGGCGCCGGAGCGCGAGGATTCGACCGTAATGGTATCCACCTCGGCGTCGAATGTCTGCCCTTCGAACGCGTTCATGGTAACTGTCGCTGTCTGCCCGATGGATACGCTCAGGATATCTTCCTCGGAAATCGTGATGGGCACGTAGACGTCTGAAATGTTGGTCAATGTGCAGAGCGTCTGCGTCATCAGCATGCCCAGATCCTCGTTGTAGGTGACGTCGAAGGAGTCGCCTTCCTCCACGCCTATGCTCGCTACCATGCCGGTGCAGGGGGCAAGCACCACGCCGTCAAGCGCAATGCTTTCCTTCAGCTCCTGTATCTCGGTGTTGAGCGTGTCGTATTCCTCCTGTGCCGAATCGACAGCCTGCTGCAATTGCAGCTCGGTCAGCTCCAGCGTGGTCTGCGCCGTGCTGGCCTCGTTCTTCGCGAGCTCGCTGTCCTGCTCGGCGCTGGCGGAGCCGGTGGTCAGGCTGACGCCCGCTTTTGTCAAAGCGAGCTGGGCGGATTCGACCTGCGCTTTGAGATCATCCACCTTGGTGGCGAGATCGTCCTCGTCCGCAATATTGCCGTATTTGTCGTTGTACTCCGCTTTATAGTCGCTGTATGCGGTCTGGGCGTTGCTGAGCTTGGTTTTCAGGCTGGTAAGGCCGGCCTCCATCAGCTTGACGCTGGCGTAGGAATAGGAGTCGAGTATTTTATCTATCTTTTCCTGCCATTTCGCGATCTGTTCGTCAATGGTGGATATGCCGGATTCCAGCGTATCGTCGATGGAGGTCTGCAGTTTTTTGTAGTTTGCAAGCGCCGCCTCATAAGCGGCTTTCTGCGAATCGTTGCCACCTGCGGGGACATCTCCACTTGTACCGCTATGATCGATACTATAGTTTTCAAAATAGCTGATATCGTCCGCTTCTAGAACCCCGCCCGCTTCCTGATATGTATCAATAGCTGACTCCAAAATTGTCTTTGCGGTCGCCAGATCGTCTTCCAGATCCTGCAACGCCTCAATCTTATTCTCGTAGTTGTTGATGGTGTCGAGATCGTCCTGCATCTCGTCGACGTCGTCCTGATAATCATCCACGCGCTCTTCCAGCCGCTCAAGGTACGCGTAGTCGCTTGGGTAGCTGGCGTGCAGCGCGACATAATCCGCGTATTCCGCCTCGGTGCTTGTAAGCTCCCGCTGTGCGGTTTCCAGCGTTAGCTTCAGCTGATCCACAGTCAGGCTTTCCTGCGCGGAAGCGAGCTTTCCGTCCTGCACGCTGCTGTCGTAGCTTTGCTGCGCCTTGAGAAGCCCTGTCTGCTGGTCCAGCTTTGCTTTCTGCACCTCAAGGGCGGCCTGCTCCAGCTCCAGTTCGTAGCTTGCCAGGCCGATCTTGATCTGATCCGCGTTGAGTTTCATCAGGGGGTCGCCCTCCTTGACGGAAGACCCTTCCTTGACGTAGATCTCTTCCACCGAGGTGGAAACGGAGAATGTTACCGACTCGCGCTCAAGCGATACGGAGGAGCTTTCGTTCTGCCCTACGACGATATCGCCGCGCTCCACGGTATATTCGCGGTATGCGGCTTCGGCGCCGGCTTCCTTATTCCCCGTGAGCGTCAGTATCAGTACGGCAGCCGCGGCGGCTATCAGCAGCGCGCCGCCGCCAATGAATATCCACCGTTTCTTGCCGCGCGGCTTTTGTGCGGTTTCCCCGCCGCCAATGAGTGCCGCAAGGTCCGCTTCCCCGCTTCGCCGGGTGGCGCCGTTACGCTTAGGCGATCGCTGCATACTATCCTCCGTGCTGTTGCCGTGCGCTCTCAGCGCACGGCCCTTTTTGCCCAGTATATCCGGCTATTCTTAATGGAGGCTTAAAAAATGGCGTATTGTCACAATCCTGACAAAATCTGTACGAATGCTGCCATGCTTTGCCTCCTGGGTAATACATCCTGCGCTCGTATAGTATGGTAGGATACGATTGTAACCGCGATTACAACAAGAAGAAGGCGGGGTGCTGGCGTTGAAACTACTGCTTGCGGAGGAAAAGAGGGCGCTTTGTTCGTCCATGCAGGAGGCGTTGTCCAATCACGGGTTTTCGGTGCAGACCGCATTGGATGGAGCGGAAGGCATGCGCCGCGCGCTCAACGAATATTACGACATACTCGTGCTCAGCGATTCGTTACCCGGGCACAGCGGGCTCTCCATCGTGCGGGCCATGCGCCAGCAGGGGCGGTCGATGCCCGTGCTGCTGCTCACCGCCCGTACGGAAGCGGCGGACCGCATATTGTGCCTGGATTGCGGCGCGGACGACTGCCTGACCAAACCCTTTGACATGGACGAGCTGCTGGCGCGAACGCGGGCAATGACGCGCCGCCGGGGAGAGTTTTTGCAAAACGACGTGCTGTATTTTGCGGATCTCACGCTGTGCGCCTCCGATTATACGCTGTGGTGCGGTGCGCAACAGGTACGGCTGTCCCGGCGGGAAATGGAGATACTGCGGTATTTTCTTACAAGACTGCATACGGTGGTGGACAAGGAGGAGCTGTTTTCCCGTATCTGGGGATATGACAACACGGCGGATATCACCGGTGTGGAGGTATATGTTTCGTTTTTGCGAAAAAAGATACGCGAGATAGGCGCGCATGTCGAAATCCGGAGCGTACGCGGGGTGGGTTACCGCCTGGTGGATATGCTCTGAATACGGCGTGCACCGGGAAATTCGCCATATTTATTGGAATAATAGGATTTTTTTACAAGTTTCGCAATTCGAACGGCCGCCTTTTGCAACCAACAGGCGCGGCCGTTCGTTTATTATATACGGCGCTCGCTTTTGTGCGTGTCAGACGCATAACCAGCCTGCCCGCTTTCGCGGACGCAGGTTACCGAGGTGTATAATGATTAGACGATTGACAGGCTTGCTACTCCTTCTGCTGGTGCTTCTCACAGGCTGCGCGCTGCAGCCCGCGGGCAAATCCTCGCCAAATCCGGAAACGACTGTTCCCTCTCCCTCGATTTCCCCGGGCGGTACTGTGCCCGCGAATGAAATCGTGAGCAGGCCGGAAGGGGTATCCATTTCAACGGAGAACGGAGAATACCCCGTGGGCGTGCAGGATATCACACTTCTGTGGACCAACCGGACGACCCATGAATATTTCTATGGCGAGGGATTCGGCCTGGAGCATAAAACAGACGACGGCTGGGAGGCGCTGTCCACGCTGGAGGGCGTTGGATTCGACGGTATCGCGGCGATACTCTCGCCCGACTCCACCCGCGCGCAAAAGCTGCAGATCAAACACGCATACGGCGAGCTCGCCGAAGGAAAATACCGTGTTGTGACGAAGGTGACACAGAGCACGGGGGACGAACCCCATATGCTGACTGCGGAATTTACGGTATCCGCGGCCGCGGCCGCCTCGCCGGTCGTACTGCCCGCAGGTATACCCGGTGTCACGGAACTCGCGGCAAAGGACGTTTTGTGCATCGTCCGCGGCGATATCAACGCGCCGGACGCCGTATGGGCGACGGATTCCGCCGTTTCCGATATGCTCTCCTATTTGCAGGCGCTGCGCCTGACGGCGTATCTGGGGGACAAGCCCGCACAGGGGGAAGCGGTGGAACAGTTCGCCGTCGTCTGCTTTGACGGCAGGCGCTTTATGCTGGATTGCATGGAAGGCGCGCTCTCCTTCGGGGAGGGGTATTACGCCTATGAAGCCCCCGCGGCCGGTCTGCCGGAACAGAGCGTATATCTCTTAATGGATAAATCCCTGTGGCCGGCCGGCATTGAGGAGATCAGCTTTGCTGTCGTGAACGATACGGCGGATACCGTGCCCGTGGTGCTTGCGCCCATGCTGGAGCGCGCGACGAATAGCGGATGGGAAAAGCTGCGTGTCGAGGGCGGCTTTTGCGGCACGCCCGACCCAATAGAGCCGGGGCGGTATGAGACGACTGTACCCATGCGGTTTCTGTATCCGGAGGCAGGGGAGGGGATTTACCGGCTGACGCTTTCGGCGTACGCGCCGGACGGCTCGGCATATGGACTTTCCACCGTATTCGCGATAGGCGGGGAGGGCGCGTTATGAAGAGATTGATCGTATTATGTTCGGCGCTTTTGCTGGTTGTATCGCTGTACGGTTGCGCGCCGGTATCCGAAACGGCGCCCGAAACAACGTCTGATACAACGCTTGACATCACGACGCCGCCGCCTGCGCAAACGCTCCCGTCTTCCACGCCGTATGACTATATCGATGAGGACGGGGATACGGTCGCGACGCGCTTCAACCCGCCGCCCGGTTTTTCACGCAAGGAAGCGGACGGGTACGGCGAATTTCTCCGCTCGCAGGAACTCTTGCCGGACGGCAGTCCCGTGCTGCTGTATACCGGAGAGCAGAGCGAACGGCAGGACAAGCATGCCGCGGTGCTCGCCATAGACGTAGGCAGCCGCGATTTGCAGCAGTGTGCGGACGCGGCGCTGCGACTTCGGTGCGAATACAAGTTCTCTGTCGGCGATTATGAAGGCATCGATTACCACCTGACCAACGGCTTCGAGTTCCCTTACGCCAAATACCTCGAGGGGTACCGCCTGGAGGTGGAAGGCAACAAAACAAGGCTGGTCAAGACTGCCCAGCCGGACGACAGCTATGAAACGTTCCGCAAATATCTCGACGTGCTGTTCAACTACGCGAGCACGCGGTCGCTGAGTTTGGAGTGCGAGACTATACCGCTGCAGTCCATGGAAATTGGCGACGTGTTTCTGATTTCCGGTGCGCCGGGCCACTGCGTGGTCGTGATGGACATGTGCGAGAACGACGCGGGCGACAAGGCCGTGCTGCTGGGGCAAAGCTCCATGCCCGCGCAGCAGATCCACATATTGCGTTTTCCCGATCAGGAAAGCCCGTGGCTGAATCTGAGCGAGGTATGGTTCCCGCTTAAAATCTACGACTGGGAATACACGAAGGAAAACGTCATGCGTATGCCGTGAAGAAGCTAATGCGCGCGGAAAATCACATGCCCGTCAACGGATCGTAAAATTATATAATATACTATTTACAAAACCACCCGCCTGTGGTATCATGCAATGCATATCGCAAGTAAGCGATTTTGAGAAAAGGGAGACATTATGAACAGCTTCCGCTTTAGCAGCTACAACTATTACCGCTTTTGCTATTACTTTAGCAAGGCGTGTTCGTGTTTGGCTGCATAAGGCATGGCAGGGGCGCACAGGGTGCGCATACTGTAAAACATCGCTCCGCAGCTGAACGGCTGCGGAGCTTTTTTTATACAATTCATACGCAAAATAATACAAATTTAAGAATAAGGGGAAACGGCCATGATCGTCATTTTAAAACCCAACGTAACGAGGGAACAGCTTCAGCCCCTTCTGACGTGGCTGAAAAGCAAGAATCTCAACGTGCATGAAAGCTTGGGCG
The DNA here is from genome assembly GCA_023396535.1 of Bacillota bacterium. Lineage (GTDB taxonomy): Bacteria > Bacillota > Clostridia > Christensenellales > CAG-138 > JAEWWD01. The sequence continues at coordinate 5,067 of JAEWWD010000138.1, read as the reverse complement.
AAACGCACCTGATACTGGGCCTTGTGGGCGACACCTCCAAAGTGGATATGGACATGATTAAGGCGCTCGATATCGTAGCCGACGTCAAACGCGTGCAGGAGCCCTACAAAAACGCGAGCAGGCACTTCCACCCACAGGACAGCGTGCTGGATATCGGCGGCGTCAAAATCGGCGGCGGCAATTTCATTACCATAGCGGGGCCTTGTTCGGTGGAATCCGAAGAGCAGATCTGCACCGTCGCCCGCGAGGTAAAGGCGGCGGGCGCGCACATGCTGCGCGGCGGCGCGTTCAAGCCGCGCACCTCCCCTTACTCCTTCCAGGGGCTGCACGAGGAAGGCATACGCCTGCTGCTGCTGGCCAAAAAGGAGACTGGCCTTCCCATTGTGACGGAAATCATGGATCTTTCGCATCTGCAATATTTCAATGAAGTGGACGTGGTGCAGGTGGGCGCGCGCAACATGCAAAATTTCGAGCTTTTGAAGGAGCTTGGCAAAATGCGCAAGCCCGTGCTTCTCAAGCGCGGCCTTTCCAGCACGTTTGAAGAGCTCTTGATGAGCGCGGAATACCTCATGGCGGGCGGCAACGAGCAGGTCATACTCTGTGAGCGCGGCATCCGCACATTCGAGACGTACACCCGCAACACGCTGGACGTTTCCGCCGTACCCGTGCTCAAGAGTTTATCCCATCTGCCCGTTATCGTGGACCCGAGCCACGGCACGGGCCGCTGGGAGCTGGTGCCCTCCATGGCGTACGCGTCGATTGCGGCGGGAGCCGACGGGCTCATCATCGAAGTGCACAACGACCCGCCTCACGCCCTGTCCGACGGGCAGCAATCCCTTACCCCCAAACGTTTCGCCGCGCTCAGCAAGCGCCTTACGGAGCTCCACGAGCTGGTACGGGAGTGGAAATGAATACGTCGGTCGCAGTTATAGGCCTCGGCCTCATAGGCGGCTCCGCCGCACGCTCGCTCAAGGCCGCAAACGGGTTCACGGTGTACGGCGACGACAGGGACGCGCAAACGCTGTCCCTCGCGCTATCTGAAGGCGCGCTCGACGCGGCGTTGACGCCCGCGCTGCTTTCAGCCTGCGATATGGTGATGATCGCGCTCTATCCCCGCGCGGCGGTGGACTGGGTGCGGGAAAACGCGGCGCATATACGCCCCGGTGCACTGGTGATCGACCTGTGCGGCGTCAAACGGGAGGTCTGCGCGGGTATTGCGCCCATCGCGAAGGAGTGCGGCTTTACGTTTATCGGCGGGCACCCCATGGCGGGCGTGGCGCGATTCGGCTTTCTCAATTCCGATCAGGATATGTTCAAGGGCGCTTCCATGATACTTACGCCCGAAGAACCGCTGGAGGATGCGCTGTTCAGTGAACTTCGCCGCGTATTCGGCGCGATGGGCTTCGGCTTCCTCAAGCTGACCAATCCGGACGAGCACGACCGCATGATCGCCTACACCTCCCAGCTTGCACACGTGCTTTCGAGCGCGTATGCGCAAAGCCCCGCCGCCGAGCGGCACATAGGCTTTTCCGCTGGCAGCCTCAAGGATATGACGCGCGTCGCCACGCTCAACGTACCCATGTGGGCGGAGCTGTTTATAGAAAACAGGGATTACCTCGCCGAAGAGGTGGAGGCGCTCAGCGCCCGGCTGGATAGTTACGCAAAAGCGCTGCGCAGCGGCGATACCGCCGAGGTGGCGCGGCTGCTGGACATGGGCTGCACGGCCAAGCAGCGTATGGAAGAAAAGGAGGCGGCGATTCGTGCAAACGGTTCACATCCGGGCATCCAGGCCCTATGACGCGCTGATCGGCGCCGGCCTGCTTCCGCTCTGCGGCGAACTGGTCAAAGAGCGCATAAAGCCCTGCACCATAGCGCTGGTATCGGATACGACTGTGGACGCGCTCTACGGCGATATCGTTGCGGGCTCCCTGCAAAAGGCCGGGCTTACCGTGCTGCGCTATGTGTTCCCGGCGGGGGAGGCCAGCAAAAACATACTGACGCTTTCCAATTTACTTGAGTTTCTGGGGACCAACCACGTCACGCGCACGGATTGCATAGCGGCGTTGGGCGGGGGAGTCTGCGGCGACCTCGCGGGTTTTGCCGCCGCCGTGTATCTGCGCGGCGTCCGATATATACAACTGCCCACCACGCTGCTGGCGGCGGTGGATTCCTCCGTCGGCGGCAAGACGGCCGTCGACCTCGCGGCGGGGAAAAACCTCGCGGGCGCGTTCCACCAGCCGTCGCTCGTTATCTGCGACTGCGACGCGTTTTCCACCCTGCCGCAGTCCATACTGCGCGACGGACTTGCCGAGTGCGTCAAATACGGGGTCATCGCCGACGCGGAGCTGTTCAAACGGTTCTCTGAACCCGTTACGCCCGAACTGCTGATGGAAATCGTGCCGCGCTGCGTCGCCATAAAGGCTGCAATCGTGGAAGAGGACGAATTCGACAACGGGCGGCGCAGGCTGCTGAATTTCGGGCATACCGCGGGCCATGCCATAGAGGCGTGCAGCGCGTTTTCCATATCCCACGGGCAGGGCGTCGCCATCGGCATGGTGATCGCGGCCCGCGCGGCCGCGCGAAGGGGGCTTTGCTCGAGCGCATGCGTAGAGGAGATTGTAAGTACGCTTAAAACACTCGGCCTGCCCATCGCATCCCCGTATCCCGCAAATACGTTGCTGGACGCCGCCCTTTCAGATAAAAAGCGACAGGGCGGGAAAATCGCATACATCGTTCCCCGGGAAATAGGGTATGCCGAAGCGCTCGAACTCCCTGTGGACGAACTGCCTGCGTTTTTTGCGCAGGGCATGGAGGAATACGCATGAACGTGACTGTCAAGCCGGGGCTTTTGAGCGGCGCGGTCGCCACCATCCCCTCCAAATCAGACGCGCACCGGCTGTTAATCGCCGCCGCGCTCGCCGACAAGCCCACGCATATTGAACTGCCCAGCCGTTCGCGGGATATCGATGCGACAGCGGATTGTTTGCGCGCGCTGGGTGCGGATATACAGGATGAACCGGGTGGCGTTGTAATTACACCGATCATAAAGCGCGGGGAAGCCATTCAGCTTGATTGCGGGGAGAGCGGCACCACGCTGCGGCTGCTGCTGCCCGTGGCGGCGGCGCTGTGTAAGCGCGCGCGCTTGATTGGCAGGGGCCGCCTGCCCGAGCGTCCGCTCGCGGAGCTCATCCGCTGTTTGTCCGCGCACGGCGTTTGCTTCGATCACGACCGCCTGCCGCTTTCACTTTCGGGAGAGCTTCGTGCGGGCGAGTATAGCATCCCCGGCGACGTCAGCTCGCAGTATATTTCCGGATTGCTGCTCGCGCTGCCGCTGCTTGCGGGGGATAGTTCTATCCGGCTCACCAGCCCGCTTGAATCGGCGGGGTATGTCGATATGACGCTGTCCGCGCTCTCCCGTTTTGGCGTAATCGCTCAAACGAAGCCGGGCGGTTTTTTTGTGCCGGGCAAGCAGGCGTACCGCTCTCCGGGCTGTGTGCGCGCGGAGGGGGATTGGTCCAACGCGGCGTTTTTCCTCGCCGCGGGCGCTATCGGGAAGCCCGTGACCTGTACGGGGCCGGACGCGGCTTCCGCGCAGCCCGACCGCGTCATACTGGAATTGCTTGGCCGCTTTGGCGCGGATGTTACATGGCGGGACGGCGCGGTCACGGTATCCCCGGCACCGCTGAGGGGCATGGATATCGACGTATCGCAATCGCCGGATCTCGTACCCATACTCGCCGTGCTTGGCTGCGCGGCAGCGGGACAGACCCGCTTATATAACGCGCGGCGGCTGCGCATGAAGGAAAGCGACCGGCTTTGTGCCGTCGCCGCCATGCTGCGCGCATTTGGCGCGGCGGTTGAGGAATTGCCCGACGCGCTCATCATCACAGGCGGCGCGCTTTCAGGCGGCACGGTCGATTGCTGTGAGGATCACCGCATCGCCATGGCGGCCGCCGTGGCAGCTACTATAGCGGCGGGGGAAACCACCCTTACGGGTACGGAATGCGTGGAAAAATCATATCCGTCGTTTTTTGAGGATTTTGTATCGCTGGGAGGGAGTACAGATGTCGTCCAGTTTCGGTGAACGCGTGCATTATAGCATATTCGGCCAGTCGCACGGCGAGGCCATAGGCGTGGTGATCGACGGGCTGCCCGCAGGGGAGGCCATCGATATGGACGCGCTCAACGCCTTTTTGCGTCGCCGCGCGCCGGGCGGTTCGCCTTACGCCACGGCGCGGCGCGAGGCCGATGCGCCGGAGATACTTTCCGGTATCGTCGACGGTGTCACCTGCGGCGCGCCGCTGTGCGCGATTATCCGCAACGCCGACGCGCGCAGCCGGGATTACGCGGCGCTTAAAAAGATGCCGCGCCCATCCCACGCGGATTATTACGCCCTGCTGCAGACGGACGGCCACGCCGACCTGCGCGGCGGCGGGCATTTTTCGGGCAGGCTTACCGCGCCGCTGTGCATAGCGGGCGGTATCGCGCTGCAGATACTCGCGCGGCGCGGTATAACGGTGGGCGCGCACATACAGGCGATCGCGGGCATTGAGGATACGCCGTTCGACCCCGTCGCGGTAGATGCGGCTACGCTCGCCGCACCCGCCAAAGCCGCATTCCCGGTGCTTGAAGAACAGGCGGGCGAACGCATGCGCGCGGCAATCGCTCACGCCGCATCCGAACAGGATTCCGTCGGCGGTATTGTGGAGTGCTGCGCCATCGGCCTTCCCGCGGGCAAGCTGGGCTACGGCATGTTCGGGGGGCTGGAAAGCCGCCTATCCCTTGCGCTGTTCGGCATCCCTGCCGTAAAGGGCGTGGAGTTCGGCGCGGGCTTCGCCGCCGCGAACATGCGCGGCTCCGAACACAACGACGCGTTTACAGTACAGGACGGGCGAATTGTTACCAAGACCAACCGCCACGGCGGGAGCCTGGGCGGCATTTCCACGGGCATGCCGCTCATACTGCGCGCGGCGTTCAAACCGACGCCCTCCATCGCAAGGCCGCAGCAAAGCGTGGATATGGATGCTATGCGGGAGGCGGAGCTGACCATTTCCGGCAGGCACGACC
>JAEWWD010000137.1 GCA_023396535.1 Bacillota bacterium | reverse complement strand
CACTACGCCGTCGCAGTTGCGGTACCGCGCGTGCTCGTAATAATCCATTTTAAAGTTGCCAATGTCTTTGCTGATGAATGTGATGTCGTATCCAAGCCTCTCCGCTTCCACTTTGAGACTGTTCAGAACGGATGAAAAGTACTCATGCGCAAGGCCGCTCTGAGTTTTATCCACAAACAATACGCCGATATTATAGGAACGGTTGGTTTTAAGCGCGCGCGCGGCGGAATTCGGGAGATACCCCATATCGCGCGCGGCGGACCTGACAAGCTCTGTCGTTTCAGACCCAATATCCGCGTATCCGTTCAGCGCCTTGCTTACGGTGGCCAGCGATACGCCGCACCTGTTGGCAATATCCTTCATCGTTACCATTCGAATCACCATTCAATCGATTGAGTAAATTTCGAAAATATAAAAGAGTAAAAATTGACAATTGGAGACTAAATCGTTTTCGTAAATTTATTATAGTATATGTATTTTGGCTTCGTCAAGTACTAATTTGCCTGCCTTACCCATATGTTTTTTTGAGGAACAGGACAATGCATACATATATATACGCAGAATTCCGAAAAAACCTTTGACTTTTTTTTCGCTTATGAGTATGATGTGCATACAGAACTAATACGATTTCGTAAATTTCAGATTTCATTTATCATACTTTATTTTGAGGTAAAGCCTATGAGATTCGGCCATTTTGACGACAACTCACGGGAGTATGTGATCGAAACGCCAGCTACTCCCTTGCCTTGGATCAACTATCTGGGAAACGACGGGTTTTACAGCCTCATATCAAATACATGCGGGGGCTTCGCTTTCTATCGCGACGCGAAGCTCAGGCGTCTGACGCGTTTTCGCTATAACAATGTCCCGGCCGATTTAGGGGGGAGATATTATTATATCAAGGACGGCGATACTATCTGGAATCCTGGTTTTATGCCGACGCAAACAAAAACGGAGCGCTATCTTTGCCGGCATGGGCTGGGATATTCCATATTCGAGTCCGAGCACAACGGCCTTGCCGCGCAGCTTACCTGTTTTGTCCCCCTGCGCGATACCTGCGAAATCAACAGCCTTACTATTCGGAACATCGGCGGGGAAGAAAGGCGCTTCCAGCTCTATAGCGCAGTAGAATGGTGCCTGTGGAACGCAATCGACGACTCAGCCAATTTTCAGCGCAATTACAATATTGGGGAAGTGGAGGTATCCGGCAGCGCGATATACCATATTACCGAATACCGCGAGCGGCGCGATCATTATGCGTTTTACAGCGTGAATTGCCCTGTAGACGGGTTTGATACGGACCGGGACAGCTTTCTTGGCCGGTTTCGTTCCTGGGCCGCGCCCGAGACGGTGGAACTAGGCGTCAGCAGGAACAGCCTGGCCTCCGGCTGGGCGCCCATGGCGAGCCACCGCATCGACGTTACGCTTGCTCCCGGCGAAGAACGCTGCTTCCTGTTCCTGCTGGGGTATATCGAAAATCCCGGAAATAAATATGAATCCCCGGGCGTCGTCAACAAAGCGAAAGCGCAGGAAATGATAGCCAGGTATGAAACTCCCGCGCAGGCGAAGCAGGCGTTTGACGAGCTTGCCGCATACTGGGACCGGCTGTTGGCGAGATTTCATGTGGAAAGCGGCGATGACAAGCTGGATCGCATGATGAATATCTGGAACCAGTATCAATGCATGGTGACGTTCAATATGAGCCGCAGCGCGAGTTACTTTGAAAGCGGCACAGGAAGGGGAATGGGGTTTCGGGATAGCTGCCAGGATCTGCTCGGGTTCGTGCATCTTATTCCGGAACGGGCGCGCGAGCGAATACTGGATATTGCCGCCATACAGTTTGAGAATGGAAACACATACCATCAATATCAGCCGCTTTCAAAGCGGGGAAACGCCGATATAGGCAACGGTTTTAACGACGATCCTCTCTGGCTGGTGATCTGTACCGCTGCTTATATACGCGAAACCGGCGATCTCAGCATTCTGGATACGCTCGTTGCGTTCGATAATGTTCCCGGCAGCGAAGCCCCGCTAATGGAGCATCTGCGCCGCAGCATCGCATATACGGTACGGCATAAAGGGCCGCACGGGCTTCCCCTGATAGGAAGGGCGGACTGGAACGATTGCCTGAATTTGAACTGCTTTTCGGAGGAACCCGGCGAAAGCTTCCAAACCTGCTCCAATTTTGACAGCGGCAAGGCGGAAAGCGTGTTTATTGCCGGATTATTTGTATATGCCGCGGCTGAATACGCGAAATTGTGCCGTATTTGTTCTCTCGCGGATGAAGCGGCACTGGTGGAAGCCGAAATCGAGGAGATTTCAAAGGCAGTACTGCATAATGGCTGGGACGGTGAATGGTTCCTGCGGGCTTATGACGCGCTTGGAAACAAAGTTGGTGCGAACACGTGCGCGGAGGGGAAAATATTCATCGAGCCGCAGGGATTCTGTACCATGGCCGGAATAGGCGAAAGAGAAGGCCTGGGGGCTCGCTCGCTCGCATCGGTTGAGACATATCTTGTCAACGACTATGGCGTGGAGCTCCTGTATCCATGCTATACCCGGTATTATAAGGAGCTTGGGGAGATTTCAAGCTATCCCCCGGGCTATAAGGAGAACGGTTCCGTGTTCTGCCACAACAACCCTTGGATCGCATTGGCTTATGCAAGACTTCAGGACGGCGAAAAGGCTTACGAGACTTATATGCGTAACTGTCCCGCGAATATTGAGAGCGTCAGCGAAATCCACCGCACGGAGCCGTATGTGTACAGCCAGACCATCGCCGGGCGGAGCGCAAAAACATACGGCGAAGCCAAGAACAGCTGGCTGACGGGAACGGCGGCCTGGTCGTTCGTAGCGGCGAGCCAGGGCATACTGGGTATTCAGCCTGATTATGACGGCCTGGCAATCAATCCCTGTTTGCCGGCCAATATCAGACAATATGTCGTGAAGAGGCAGTTCCGCGGCACGATGTATACCATCACGGTCATCAACAACGGCGGCAGGCGTATCCGCATTGCGGCGGACGGCAAGCCCGTGGAGGGCTGCCTGATCCCGCACGAAGCGGGCCGGCAAAGCTGCGAGGTTACCGTCGTTCTGGAGTGATCGAAAAACAGATAAGTTCCAGGCAAACAGGGGAGTGTAGAATATGAACCAATCGGAATATGCGGCTGTTTTTGAAGACGTATGCCGAATGTTTTACCTCCAGCGCTGCGGATGTGCGGTAAACTCGTCCGGCGCGTTCTCGCATCCTGCCTGCCATGTGACGGAGGCGCGGATTTACGGTACCGAAGAGTTTAAGGACGTCAGCGGCGGGTGGCACGACGCGGGGGATTACGGACGGTATATCGTGCCTGCCGCCAAGGCCGTGGCGGATCTGCTGCTTGCCTATTCCGCCGCGCCGTCTGTGTTTTCAGATGGTTTGGGGATACCTGAAAGCGGAAACGGCGTGCCGGATATTCTTGATGAGGTCAAATACGAGCTGACCTGGATGAAAAAGATGCAGCGCGATGACGGCGGCGTTTACCACAAGGTGACCTGCGGCGCTTTCCCCGGGTTT
>JAEWWD010000032.1 GCA_023396535.1 Bacillota bacterium | reverse complement strand
TACCGCTTCGTGCAGAAGCGCACGAACTGCCTTTTGCACAGGAGTTTTTCGATGCGGTGGTCAGCATCGATTCCTATCACTATTTCGGGCTGGATTCCGCGTATCTGGGCAAACACCTGCTGCCCCTCGTCAAGCGCGGCGGGCCTATCCTGATCGTCGTACCGGGCATGAAGCGGGATATTCACGACAACATACCGCCCGAAATGCTGATATCCTGGTCGCCTGAAGATCTCGATACCATACACGACGCCGCGTACTGGCGCAACGTGCTCAGCACGACTCCGGAAGCGGAACTCCTGCAAATAACCGAGATGGAAGGTTACGAAGAATGCTGGAACGAATGGCTGGCCTGCGATCACGAATACGCCATCTCCGACCGAAAGTCAATGGAGGCCGGCGCGGGCAGGTATATGAACCTGCTGGCCATCGTACTGCGAAGAAAACAATGAATAGTTAATAATGAATAATGAATAGTTGATGTAAAAATTCCCTGCGGGAATTTCATTGAAGAAGAGATCCCGTTACTTCCATTGATAAGGGGGGGCTGGCGTTAAAGCTAAAATGAAAAGGAATTCCCATTTCGGGAATTCCTTCTTTCATTGTTAATTGTTAATTATTCATTATTCATTCCGTCAAGCCGTTGCCGTCAGTGTACTCAGTATCTCCCTGTCCTCGGCTTCCTCGCAGATGTTGACCAGGAACACCAGGTAATCCCCGGCGCGTATCTGCGTATCCCCGCGGGGTATGATATCCTTGCCTTCGCGGCGGATGGCGATCAAGAGGCAGTGCTTGGGCAGGGAAAGCTCCCGTATCAGCTTGTTGGCGGCGGTGGAGCCGTGATGCACGACGTACTCAATCGTGGCCTTTTTCCCTTCGTCAGGTTCGTCGCATATGCCGAGTTCCTGTATCTGGTTCTGCAGCAGCGCGTCGTAGATAGGCGCGCTCTTCAATAGATCGGCCACCGTGCTGCCCATAATGGCAATGAGCGCGAGCGGCAGCAGGTTGATGAACGACCCCGTCATTTCCAGCAGCAGTACCACGCCGGTGAGCGGCGCGCGAACGATGGCCGCGAAATATCCGGCCATCGCCAGTATGACGAGGTTATCGAACAGCTTGGCGTCCAGCCCCCAGTATGTGACGGCGATATGGCTGAATATGCCGCCGATGAGCGCGCCGATTATGAGCAGCGGGAAGAATATGCCGCCCGGCGCGCCGGAGCCGAAGCTGATCATGGAAAACAGGAATTTTAGTGCGAGCAGCAGCACCAGGAACCACAGGCCTGTCGCAAGGGAAAGGTGCTCAAGCGCCGCGTGGCCGCCGCCAAGCGCGTAGGGGAACGTCAGCCCCAGTACGCCCGCGAGCAGGAAGGGAACGAGCATCCTTAAAAGCATGTTGCTGTGCAGGAAACGCTTATAGAGCTTCTGCGTAAAGAGGAGCACGGTGTTGTAAAACGCGCCCGCGCAGCCTATCACAAGGCCAAGCGCGCAGACCATCCAGTATTGATGGATGGGCAGCGCCGAACCCACCGAAAACGTAAATACCGGAGCCGCGCCGAATACCACGCGCGCCACGAGGTCCGCCAGTATGGAAGAAACCATGGTCGCCAGCAGTATCAGCGGCGAAATATATTTGAATACTTCTTCCATGGCGAACATAACGCCCGCCAAAGGGGCGTTGAACGCGGCCGAAAGGCCCGCGCTCGCGCCGCTCGCGATGAGTATTTTCCGTTCGGTGCGCGTATCGCCGAATTTGTGGCCCAGTCCCTGCGCGACGCACGCGCCAAGCTGTATGGAAGGGCCTTCCCGGCCCAGTGAAAGCCCCGCGAGTATGCCCAGCGCGCCGCCCACGAATTTCGCGATTAGTGTGCTGAGCCAGCTGTTCTTGAAATAGCCCTGTATGACGCCCTTGACGTGAGGTATGCCGCTGCCGCCTATGGCCTCGTAGCGCTGCGCGAGCGTACCCACCAGCAAGCCCAGTCCCGCCAGCGTCGCGAACAGCGCGGGCAGCAGCACCGGATGCGCGCCGATATATGTATACACCACGAAGGACACGGCCTCCGCCTTTGTCAAAAGTAACCTGTACAAGACGGTGGCCGTACCGGCTAAAATCCCCACCAGAGCGCTTTTCCAGATGACCGATACGCGCTGACCTTCCAGGTCCAGCATCGCCTGATAGTTCCTGTCTATGCTTCGCATGAAATTTCCCCTTATCATAGTCCGCCGACCATTATACCACTGTTTGAGCGAAGTGAAAGGAAAAATTACAGGAAAACACAGACCTTTTATAAGGAAACCGATATATTCGACCTTGCAACTACAAAATCGTACGGGTTCAACCCCGGTTCTCAACGGCCAGCGCAAGCAATGCCCCGGGCGGGAACGCCGATTTATTCATCTGCTGCGCCGTCATTGGCGATGCGCACGAGCTCCTGCACAAATTTGTCGCGCTCATTGATCCACGGGCTGTGGCCGGAATGCTCGAACCACACGATCTCCTTGTGCGGCGCGTCCAGCGCGTCATAATACGCCTGCGCGAGAGACAGCGGCGCGTTGACATCGTGTTTCCCCAGGAAGAAGTACACGGGCACCTGCAGCACGGCGCAATCCCGCCTGAGGTCGACGGGGTACAACTGCGGATACACATGGCTGAACGTATTCACGACGCCCCGCACGAAATTGATTTCATCCCATACGCCGTATTCGTCGGAGGCGATATCCCGAAACGTATTGTACCCGGCGTTGTGTATCTCGGGATTGCTTGCCATAATGCCGCTCAGATAATTGAGGTACGCGCCGCTTTTTAAGGTGACGTCCTTGCTGTAATAGGGCGGCGGCCCGTTCTTTTGAAGTGCTTTCACGAGCCCGTCGTCCCCGGCCTTTTCCGCCAGTTCCATGGCGAGCGCGTAGTCGATGCGCTCGGTTTCCTCAAACGCCACCATCTGCGCCGTGCCTATCACGGCGTGGTATAATTCCGGCCGTTCCCGCGCCATAAATATGGCCAGCGCGCTGCCCCAGGATTCGCCCGCCAGATAAATTTTCTCCTGCGGGAACACGGTAAGAAGATATTGCGTGAGGGCAATGCCGTCCTCGACATACGTGTCCGGCGTAAGCTCCTTGCGCGGTACGGCGGCATAAGATTTCCCGGAGCCCGGCTGATCCCAGTTCACGACCACGAAGTGCTTTTCGAGCTCTTTAAGCTCCTGCCGCGCGGCTCCCATCTGCGTTCCGCCCGGGCCTCCGGCCAAAAACAGCAGAACGGGCTTTGTCGTATCCTGCCCGCGCAGCGTAATCCACTCCTGCCGACCGTTCAGTTCTACACGCGTCAGTTTTGCGATGCTTCCGGCGACAGCGTTTCCCCGTTCGTCCCGTATGGACGGCGTGGACGCTGTCCATTGCGTGACGGCGGTGAAGAAAGCGCACAGCAAGGCCGACGCCAGCAGCAGAATGCCGTTATGCCGCATACGAAGCGGCGCCCTGCTTTTATCCGCGTGGGATATCGCTTTTACCGCCGCCGCAGCGCCGTTTATAACGAACAGAAGCGCAAACAGCGCGATCAACAGTAACAAAACCCCCAAAACCACCAGTTTCCACATAGAATATCTCTCCCTGACAAAAAAGTTGACCATCGTTCAATTCTGCAGTATAACAGATACTTGAACAGCGGTCAACTTATGTTATACTGGTATTTGAAAAAAGAAGGGAACCGTATGGATAAGCGAACGCTGATACTGGACGCCCTGCAGGAGCTGCTGCGCGAGGGCAACGCGGGAACGGCCTCCGTCATGGATATCGCGAAAAAGGCCGGAATCGCCAAGGGCGGCATGTATTATTATTTTAAAAGCAAGGAAGAAGCGCTGGACGCGCTGGCATATCGCCAGTATGCCGCTGTGATCGCGGCCTGCGGGAACGCGCTTCAAAACGCGCGGGGCAGCGCTATAGACCAGCTCAAATTGCTGTTGTATACGTATCGGCACACGGCGGTGGACGCCTCGGTGGACGAATTTTTGCATCAGACCCAGAACGCCGCCATCCACCAGAAATCCATGGCGGATATCGTATGCGGGCTTTCCCCGCTGGTGGCCGGCATCTTCAGGCAGGGCGCGGAGGAAAAGACGTTCATCTGCGAGCATCCCGGCGAATACGCCGAGATTTTTGTATCCGTGCTGACATTCCTTCTCGACCCCGGCATATTCGGCTGGACGGAGGCGCAGAAAGCGGAAAAATTAAGAACGCTGGCCGAGCTTATGGAAAAGGGGCTTGGGGCGGAGCAGGGCAGCTTTTCGTTTTTATATCTGAATTGGACGAAACAGAAGCTGGTATGACGCGCATACGGCATGTTAGTATAAAAGAAATGAGGAAGATGGATTGTGAAAAGGATTTGTGCTGTTTTATTGGGTTGCATTGCGGTACTGGCCGCCGTTTCGGGCTGCGCGAAGCAGGCGTTTGAGGGCACGCGCACCAGCGACGACAAGCGGTTTGTATTGGAGTATACGATGTTCACGGGCGAGCAGACGCATGAACTGGAGCTGCAGCAGGGGGCGAGCATCGACGTAACGATCCAGACAGAGTCGGGCAGAATCGATATCGTGGCGACTGGCCCGGACGGCAAGGAAATTTATAAGGGCAACGGCGCGTCTTCGGGCAGTTTTACCCTTGAGATTCAACAGACAGGCACTTACAGGTTTTCGGTGACGGGCAAACGCGCCGCGGGCGGCGTCAGCTTTGTTGCGGAAGGATGAGTCTCCCATTCTGATGCTGTTGCATAGAAGCCTGACCGCTTTGAGCGTCTTGATGCCTGAAAGAACGGCTTGTCAAAAAAGTACTTCTTGAAACACAGGGCTTTCGATGCTAATATGATGAGTATTCGACAGCCAAACTTATTAAAGAGCGCTTACTTTGTAAGCCTTTCATAGTTCCGGCGGTGCTGCAAGGGCGCAGGTATCCTCCGGTTACGCCACAGAATGTTGCACAACGAATTAATCCGGCGCATTGCTTCGGTTGCGTATTTGGCATACTTTTCATATGCGCAGCCAGAGAATGGAGATTTCTGGAGAATACCCGGATATGCCGTTCGGGTGTATGATACAATATCGAAAAGGTGGTTTTCATATGACGCAATTCAAGGACATGACCTATACCGAATTTGCCGATGCGCTTGCTTCCAAGGCGCCTGTTCCCGGCGGCGGCGGGGCTTCCGCGCTTGTTGGCGCGCTGGGCGTGGCGCTTTGCTCCATGGTGGGCAACCTGACGGTCGGGCGCAAAAAATACGCCGACGTGGAAGCCGACGTGATCGTGATGCTCGAAAAGTGCAAGGTGCTGCAGGACAAGCTGCTCGGGCTTATTGAAAAGGACGCGGAGGCGTTCGGCCCGCTGGCCGAGGCGTATTCCATACCCAAGGACGATCCCAAACGCGGCGAGATCATGGAAAAGAATCTGGTCGCCGCCTGCGCCGCGCCGCTTGAAATGATGCGGTGCTGCTGCGAGGCCGCGGAGCTCCTGGAGGAGATGATGCAAAAGGGCAGCGTCATGCTGGTATCGGACGTGGGCGTAGGCGCGGCGCTGTGCAGCGCGGCGCTTAAGGGCGCCTCACTCAATATCTATATCAACACGAAATCCATGGCCGATCGCGCAAATGCCGACAGGATCAATGGGGAGACGGATGAAATGCTGCGCAAGTACGTACAGCTTGCCGAGCGCGTTTACGAAGAAGTAGCGCGGCGGTTAAAATAGTCCAGCGGAATAAAGGAGGACTCTATGGCGGAACTTTTGAAGGGCGCGCAGGTGGCGGATGCGCTCAACGCGTCGCTTGCGCAGGAGATCGAGGCGCTCAATGTAAAAGGCGTACATCCCACGCTCGCCATCGTGCGCGTAGGCGAGCGCGGCGATGATATCGCTTACGAGCGCGGCGCAATGAAGCGCTGTGAAAAGGTAGGCGTTACGGCGCGGCAGGTAACGCTGCCGGCGGATATTTCGGAGGACGCGCTATTAAAACAGATCGAGGCGCTCAACGCGGATACGTCCGTGCACGGCGTTCTGCTGTTCCGTCCCCTGCCCAAGGGGTTAAATGACGACCGCGTTCGCAACGCGCTCGCGCCGGAAAAGGATGTGGACGGCATTACCGACGGCTCTCTCGCCGGCGTATTCACGGGCAACGGCGTGGGCTTTCCGCCCTGTACGCCGCAGGCCTGTATGGAAGTGCTTGCTTACAATGGTATAGACCCCAAGGGCAAACGCGCCGTGGTGATCGGCCGCAGTCTGGTGGTGGGCAAGCCCGCCGCCATGATGCTGTTAAGCCGCCACGCCACCGTTACGATCTGCCACACGCGCACGGCGGATATGCCCGCCGTATGCCGCGAAGGGGAAATACTCATCGTCAGCGCGGGGCGCGCGGGCATTGTGGATAAAAGCTATCTTTCGCCCGGCCAGGTCGTCATCGACGTGGGCATCAATGTAAACGAGGACGGCTCCATGTGCGGAGACGTGAAGTTTGAGGATGCCGAAGCCATCGTGGGCGCGGTAACACCGGTGCCCGGCGGCGTCGGCACGGTGACGACGTCGGTGCTCGTTAAGCACGTGGTGGAAGCCGCCAAAAGGCAGACGGGGATGTAATTCCTCCAGTATAAATCCTGTAACAGTTTAGACGATCAGGGCCGCCTCAGAAAATCTGAAGCGGCCCGTGAACTTTCTATGGCTGTTAATAAACCTCTGTCAGCAGAAATGAGGCCGGAAGCCATGCGATTGAGGCTTTCAATCCGTCATTTTGCGGCGACATGTGCGGCGCAAAATGACACCTTAAAGCGGAAGTTGGCGCGACAGGCTTCCTGCGAAGCAGGAAACCGAGCGTCAACTTGCGCGGGGAACCTCGATAAAGTGCCGGCACGGCACTTTATCGACATGCTTAGTCGCCGGGTTCGCCGCCGTCGCTCTTGCCGAATACGGCGCGCGCGCTTTCGGCCTGCGGATCGTGCTTGACGTGCTTGGAGCGGAACTTGCCGTCCTCCTTTTTCTTATTGCGGGTGCTCGCCATTTTGTTGCCCATACGCCTCTCCTTTCACTTGCGCCCGAATGTCGTATTCGGGTATTTTATTGCTGCGCATAGTGTTTGTGAACAGGGAAGCCGGTATGTACTCTTTATTGCCAATTGCCAATGCGCTTTTATAAGGTGAATATCCAGAGCGCGCGGTCAGTTGCCGCTCAGCGCCAGCAGGACCTGCGAGGGGAGATAGAAAAACCACATCAGGAACGCGGCAAAGGGATAGTACGGGTTTCCCGCGGGCAGTGTGTTGAAC
>JAEWWD010000025.1 GCA_023396535.1 Bacillota bacterium | reverse complement strand
GGGCAGCGCGACGTCTCCGCCACCGAATATACGCTGCTCCCAGGTGCAGAGCAGGCATTTTTCAATGCAGACAAGTATTTCTCCCTCGGCGGGCTTTGGCGTGGAGAGCTCGCGCACTTCCGCTTTGTGAGGTTCCGAGATAACGATGGCTTTCATTTTTTCCGGTATCATAAGAGCCCCCTCAGATCTGCCCGATTTCGGACGCGGACTTGTTGTTGTGCACCAGATCCACCAGGGCCCTTGTCACGCGCTCCGGATCGGGATGGTTCCATACGTTGCGTCCAATCGCCACGCCTGCGGCGCCTGCGGACATAGCCTCCTGGATGCATTCAAACAGGGAGGCGAGATCCTTCGTTTTTGCGCCGCCGAGCACGACCACGGGCTGATACGAAGCCGCAATAACCTTTTTAAACTCTTCGGCGGGGCCGGTGTAAGCGGTCTTGATGATGCTCGCGCCATATTCGCACCCGGCGTGGGCGGATATAACGAGGTTTTCTATCGAGTTGGGTACGGCGGGGTTGAAACCGCCCGGCAGCATTTCCGCCATAACGGGCATTCCCCACGCGCGGCCATCGCCTGTGAGTTTTGCAAGCTGCTGCATGCAGGCATGCTCATAGGGGGCGCCAGGGAAGCCCATGCAGGCAACCGCATCCGCGCCTATGCGCAGCGCATCTTCAATACTGTACAGCATACTGGGGCATTCGTCGGCACTGTAGAGGCTTGATCCGCCGCCGTCCATGCGCAGTATCAGCCCCACGTCGCGCAGTTCATCCGCATATTTGCCGGCGATTCCAAACGTAGTCAGTATGGCGTCCGCGCCGCCTTTTATAACAGCGCGCAATACGTCGCCTATATGGTCGAGCGCAGGGTTGACAGGCATACCCATGCCATGATCCATCGCGATAATGACCGTCTTGCCGTCGGAACGAAAAACTTTACCTAACCTTCTCATGGAGATACCTCCTGTGAATATTAAGATACTCAGCGAATATTAGCTTTCAACAAAAACGGGGTTCATATACAAATGGAACCGATTATGTGATGATAAGGACTGTCCCGCCAATAACAGCTGCTGCCGCAGCTCGCTTTCTGATGCCGTAATTATATTAAACTTACAAAACGGATACAATGTGTGGTTTTACAATTCTAACACCCGGAAATTGTGGACATTCTACAAATAAATAGCTAAAACGCAGGAAGTACCAGTCATAAAAACCCGAAATAACGCGCTAAATATATCGAAAATGAAAATTATTTGAATTTTTTTTCATGGCAATTGTGAAAGGCACACAAAATACAAAGAAATTTTCCCGGCTTGCTATTGTCCTCGGCGCGCCCTTGAGTATAATAGTACATATATCCGAATGGTATATTCGGTATTCTGTGAGCCATAGGCTGTACGACCAACAAACCAGCGAAAGGGGACTGCATGAAGGAAGCGCCGGGTGTATTTTGCTGCAGGGATCTCGTGCAGCTCAATTCCATGTCGGACTGTATACCGCTGACCGGTATGTGTGGAATGGATCATTCCATTACACATGCAAATGTGGTTGAGTCAACGGATATGGAGGCCTGGGTTAACGAAGGCGAGGTCGTCATCAGTTCCGGCTACCCGTTTCGCAACAATGAAGACGCGTTGATCGGTAAAATTATAGCGCTGAAGGAAAAGAACGTTGCCGCCCTATGCCTGAAACCCTTCCGGGTCAATAGAATTCCGGAAGCGGCGATAGAGACGGCAAAAGGTCTGGATTTCGCGTTGATAGAGCTGCCTATGCAGGCGATCTTCTCAAATATAATATATGAAGTAACAGACGCGATATTACAGCGTAAAACCAACGCCTTCCGTATGACACAGAATTGTACGGAGGAACTTCTCGATGTGCTGCTCAAAGAGAACAGCATGGACCAGTGGCTGAGCGAGATGGAACGCGTAATAGGCAACCCTATACTCATATACACCAGCGGCAGAGAGTTGCTCATGAGCAGGGAGAGCAGCGCGCTGATCGAAGCGGCTGCGCAGGAGACCATATTACGTTACTTTTATTTAAATGACCCGTCCGCAAGCAAAGCCGTGCAAATAGGGGAGAGGCAGGTCGCGTTTGATACGATACGCGTGGAGCATTCCGTGCGGGACAGCATGCAGGTCATACTTCTGCATTTTTACGGTGAGGTCAATGATACGCATATTCAGGCGTTGCAGCGAATAAGCCGTATACTCGCGCTGGAAATGAAAAATGCGACCGCGATAGAGAAAATTCGTCATAAATATGAGGATACCTTCGTTAAGGACTGGCTTTTCGATAATTTTGATAACGAGTTTGACCTGACCATTGCCGCGCATTCGCATGGCTGGAGCCTGAATGCGGATAAGGAATATCGCGTAGCCATCGTTAACATCAACACAAAAACAGGCGGCGCGTTTGCGGAGCAGGATATTAACGTCATTCACCATATTATCAACCATCTGGACGCCAACATCGTATTCACCATACATGCGGGCAAGCTGATACTGATATTCGAGGGTGGAAGCGATACCGCTGATCTCCTGCACTTTATAGAGCGCATCAAGTACATCATGGGTAAGGAAGATATGAGCTTTTGCGTGAGCAGACCCACTCATATCGGCGAGATACCCGGCGCGTATCTGCAGGCGAAAAAAATCAGCGAGGTCAGCGAGCGGTGCGGCATTATCTCTCCATTCATCACCTACGAGCAATTGGGCGTACTCTCCCTGCTGTGTAT
>JAEWWD010000195.1 GCA_023396535.1 Bacillota bacterium | reverse complement strand
CTCACGCGTTACTCACCCGTTCGCCACTAAGCATTATTCATGCTCCGTTCGACTTGCATGTGTTAGGCACGCCGCCAGCGTTCGTCCTGAGCCAGGATCAAACTCTTGAGTTAAAATCTCAACAGTTGTCACTGTCTCTCACTTTTCAACTGGCTTCTCATTTCTTCAAAACCGTTGTCCGTTTTATTGCTGGTTCCTCAAATTCATTGCGTTCTTTTTCTCGCACTATATAGTTCTCAAGGTGCTGTTCGCTGCCCCTTCGCTCACTTTTCGTTACTCGCTCTCCGCGACAGCTCGTTTAGTATACCAAAGACTATACCCCAATACAATTCAGTATAATCGCTATATTCGGCCATAATTCGTTATAATCAGTAATTATTTTGATTTTATAAAAATTATATTCGAATTTTGTTTCTATTCTTGCTGTCTCGCTCTTTATCTACATATTATCTAATTTACAGGAATAAACATACGAGTTCTATACATATTATAATAGTTTATCCGAAAAATGTTCGTCATATTCCGAATATTGAGTTCGAAATCGACATATTTTTACGAAATTCGGCCAATATTTTTTCATAATACCCATAAAAAAACGATCCGGAGCGCATTTCGCGCTCCGGATCGTCCGAAATAGAACTTCCGCTTTCCCGATATTAATACATGCCGGGAGCGCCGCCCATGCCGGCGGGGGCAGCGGGTTCGGGCTTGGGAATATCCGTCACAAGGCTCTCTGTGGTGAGCACCATAGCGGCGATGGAGGCGGCGTTCTGCAGCGCGGACCTCGTCACCTTGGTCGGGTCTATAATGCCCTTCTCCTCCATCATGCCGTAATCGTCCTTCGCGGCGTCGTAGCCATAGCCGGCCTTCTTGGAGTTCTTGATGTTCTCCACGATCACGGAGCCTTCGCGGCCGGCGTTCGCGGCGATCTGGCGGACGGGCTCCTCAAGAGCGCGCACGACGATCTGGATGCCGGTCTTCTTGTCGCCGGCGGCGTCCTTCTCAAGCTTCTTCACGCGGGCAATGACGTTGACCAGCGCAACGCCGCCGCCGGGCACGATGCCCTCTTCCACAGCGGCGCGGGTCGCGTTGAGCGCGTCCTCTATGCGCAGCTTGATTTCCTTCATCTCGACCTCGGTCGCGGCGCCGACGGAAATAACGGCTACGCCGCCTGCCAGCTTGGCCAGACGTTCCTGCAGTTTTTCCTTATCGTAATCGGAGGTGGTCTCCTCGATCTGCGCCTTGATGGAGTTGATGCGGGCCTTGATCTCGGAGGGCTCGCCTGCGCCTTCCACGATGGTTGTGTTCTCTTTATCCACCTTGACCTGGCGGGCGGTACCCAACTGCGCGATGGTGGTCTCCTTGAGATCCATGCCCAGTTCATCGGAAATGACCTGGCCGCCGGTGAGGATGGCGATATCCTGCAGCATGGCCTTACGCCTGTCGCCAAAGCCAGGGGCCTTAACGGCGACGCAGGTGAACGTGCCGCGCAGCTTATTGACGATCAAAGTCGCCAGCGCTTCGCCTTCCACGTCCTCGGCGATGATCAGGAGCTTGCGGCCCTGCTGGACGACCTGCTCGAGAACGGGCAGTATCTCCTGAATGTTGGATATCTTCTTCTCGGTGATGAGGATGAGCGGATTGTCGAGCACTGCTTCCATTTTATCGGTATCGGTGACCATGTAGGCGGAAGCATAGCCGCGGTCGAACTGCATGCCCTCGACCAATTTCATCTCGGTCTTCATGGTCTTGCTCTCTTCAACGGTAATGACGCCATCGTTGCCGACCTTTTCCATAGCGTCGGAGATCAGAGCGCCGACCGTCTCGTCACCCGCGGAAATAGAGGCGACCTGCGCGATGGCCTGCTTGCCGCTGACGGGTTTACTTAACTCCTTGAGCGCTTCGACGGCTTCTTCGACGGCGACCTCAATGCCGCGCTTGAGCACCATGGGATTGGCGCCGGCGGCGACGTTCTTGAGGCCCTCGCGTACGATGGCCTGTGCGAGCAGCGTGGCGGTGGTGGTGCCGTCGCCCGCTACGTCGTTGGTCTTGGTGGCGACTTCCTTAACAAGCTGCGCGCCCATGTTTTCGAACGGATCTTCCAGTTCGATTTCCTTGGCGATGGTCACGCCGTCGTTGGTGATGAGGGGCGCGCCGAATTTCTTATCCAACACAACATTGCGGCCC
Source organism: Bacillota bacterium (assembly GCA_023396535.1). Lineage (GTDB taxonomy): Bacteria > Bacillota > Clostridia > Christensenellales > CAG-138 > JAEWWD01. The sequence goes on along the minus strand of JAEWWD010000195.1, from coordinate 6,860 downwards.
TTGGGTCCAAGGGTGATCTTCACGGTATCCGCAAGCTGGTTCATGCCCTTTTCCAGTGCACGGCGGGCTTCTTCTCCGTATTTCAACTGCTTTGCCATATGCTTATCTCCTTCCGCTATGCGCTATCCGGTTACTCCACAACGGCCAGAATATCGTTCTGCCGCACGACGATGTACTCCGTCCCATCCAGCTTGACTTCCGTGCCGGCATACTTGGAGTAGATCACGCGATCGCCCACATGGACGTACATCGTGACTTCCTTGCCATCTACCGTACCGCCGGGGCCGACGGCGAGAACTTCCGCCATTTGCGGCTTCTCCTTCGCACTGCCGGGCAGCACGATACCGCTCTTGGTGGTCTCTTCGCTCTCAAGGCTCTTAATGACGACGCGATCCGCCAAAGGCTTGAGTTTCATGAGTAGTACCTCCTTTATATTGGTGAGTATGGATTGCTAAATTTTGGTATTGTTAGCACTCATTCACGTTGAGTGCTAACATTCATTATAATAGTGTACACCGGCTATCCCTGCAAGCGCAACTACCGTCGGAATAGAGCTAATATTTCCTGTTTAGATGTAATATTCCATGCTTACTGCAATATTATTGATTTTTCTCCTGATTTCTATGCGATCCAAACTTCATCAACGCAAATTTGCCCCCGACGACGCTCGAAACGCTTTCATCGGCACATACATATCCGCACTACGATCAAATTTTACACGAAGACAATTCAGTTCCAGCACGCATTCCTATTATTTAGGTAAGGAGTCCGTCAAAATGCCCTATCCCCTGCCGGCAGCAGGGAATACGATTAGCTTGCGCGCCGAAACCGGCTCCCAATAAGAGCGGAACCCCGTTCGGCAACCAATGGACCATCGCGATAGCCGACGAAGCCGTATGCAGTCAAGAAAAAACAATCGGAGGGCTGAAAAAATAGATTGACAGCCACATGGCCGCGCCGTATAATCATACACAAATCATTTTTTTGACGCGATGACGGGGAATATCAGGCAGGAGCCCTTTCAGAGAACCGCCGGGTGGTGCGAGGCGGCAGGGCAGGCGCATGAATCTGGCCCCCGAGCAGCCAACCGAACGCGAAAAGCAAGCAAGTAGGCCTGGCCGGAGCACCCCACCGATATTAAGGGGCGGGGCATGATAGTGCCCATAGAGTTGGCGCAATCGTATTTGCGCAAACGGAGTGGTACCGCGAAAGCAGCGCTTTCGTCTCTGTATGGAGACGAAAGCGCTTTTTTATATCAAAAACTGAACAAATATCAGGGAGGATATTATGGACCGGATAGCAGAATGCATACGACAGCTCGAAACCGCGGATTTTCACACCCTCATTGAAATGACTTACGGCGACCTCATTGACGCGCAGGCCCTCCGTTTCCCCGACCATGACTGCCTGATCGCACGTAAAAGCAATACGCGCCTGAGCTATGCACAGTTCAAGGCGGAGTGCGACAAAACCGCCCGCGGCCTGATGGCGATGGGTATCAAGGCCGGGGACCATGTCGCGATCTGGTCCGAGAACTGTGCGGAATGGGTGCTGCTGATGTTCGCGACGGCAAAGATCGGCGCAGTACTCGTGACGGTCAACACGAACTATAAGCGGTACGAACTGGAATATCTGCTCAGCCAGAGCGATTCCATGACGCTGGTATTTTCCGAAGGCACGAAGGACAACGCATACCTGCCCCATGTGCAGGCCATTTGCCCTGAACTCTCCAGCACGGAACCCGGCAAGCTGAGTTGCGCCGCGGTCCCGTTCTTAAAGAATGTCGTCACCCTGGGCAATCTTCGCGCGCCCGGCGCATACCATTGGGACGACATCGTCGCCATGGCTGAAAAAACGCCCGAAAGCGGGCTTATCGCCGCGCAGGCCGCCGTAGGTCCCTATGATGTGACGAACATGCAGTATACGTCCGGTACCACCGGCTTCCCCAAGGGCGTCATGCTGACGCATCATAGCCTTATTAACGACGGCAAGGCCATCGGCGACCGCAAGCGCCTGACCGAGAATGACCGCGAGTGCATCCCAGTGCCGTTGTTCCATTGTTTCGGCTGCGTACTGGGCGTAACTTCCTGCGTGACACACGCCTCCACGATGGTCATTGTGGACCGTTTCCATCCGTTTACCGTCATGGAAACCGTACAGGAGGAACACTGTACCTCCCTGCTCGGCGTGCCGACCATGTTTATTTCCATACTCAACCATCCCGAATTCCCAAATATCGATTTTTCCTCGCTGCGCACAGGCATCATGGCGGGTTCCCCCTGCCCCATAGAGGTCATGAAGCGCGTGAACAACGAAATGCATATGCCCGAAGTAACCATCGCGTTCGGCCAGACGGAATCCTCCCCCGTTACCACCATGACGGCCGTAGACGATCCCCTTGAAAAGCGCGTATCCACCGTCGGCCGCTGCCAGCCCAATATGGAAATCAAGCTGGTTGACCCGGAGACCGGCCTCGAAGTGCCCGTCGGCGTGCAGGGCGAGTTCCTGACCCGCGGATACCAGGTCATGAAGGGGTATTACAAGATGCCCGAAGCCACGCGCCAGGCCATCGACAAGGACGGCTGGCTGCATACGGGCGATTTATGCTCCCTCGACGAGGAAGGTTACTATTCCGTTACCGGCCGTCTTCGTGATATGATAATAAGAGGCGGCGAAAATATATATCCGCGTGAGCTTGAGGAATATTTATACACGCATCCGGCGGTATCCGACGTGCAGGTCGTCGGCGTGCCTGACGACAAGTACGGCGAAGAGGTTCTGGCGTTCGTCATATTAAAGGAAGATATGACCGCCACGGAGGAAGAACTCCGCGATTACGTGAAGAACGGCCTCTCCCGCTACAAGGCGCCGCGCTATGTCCGGTTCCTTGAGCACTTCCCCATGACCGCAAGCGGCAAGATCCAGAAGTATAAGCTTCGCGAGCAGGCTGTCACCATGCTGGGCATGCAGGATAATCCGATCGCCAAGATCACATTGAGCCGCGGCAAGCTAGAGAACGAGGAAGTCGTTTCCGACTACATCGTCTCGGCGCAAAAACAAAAAGGAGGTAAGGACATGACTGAGCAATTGATGGAAATCGGCATACGCCTCAGAGCGCTGCGCGAGATTTCCGACGTATCTATTCAGGATATGGCGGAAGCCATTCACATCAGCCCCGAGGAATATGAAAAATATGAGCGCGGAGAGAAGGATTTCTCCTTCAGCTTCCTGTTCAACGCGGCCCGCAAACTGGGCATCGACGTTTCCGACCTGATGAGCGGGGAAACCCCGCGGCTTTCCACCTGCTCGCTGGTGCGCGCAGGCAGGGGCTTCAAGGTGGAGCGCCGCAAGGCTTATTCCTATATGGCGCTGGCGCATACGTTCCGCAACAAACGCGCGGAGCCCTTCCTGGTCACCGTCGAGCCCGCCAACATGCCGGATCTGCACAGTCATGACGGGCAGGAATTCCAATATCTGCTCGAAGGCGACGCCAAAGTTCAGATGGGCGACGATACGTTCATACTGCACCCGGGCGACGCCATCTACTACGACTCCTCCACGCCGCACGCGCTGACGGCGATCAATGACAAGCCCGCACAATTCCTGGCTGTCGTCATCAAGTAACCTCAAGAAAGGTATGTGAACAGTTTGAGCTTTCTGGACCGATTGTGTAGCAACAAACACTATCACACATATAAGGAATATTACGAAACGTATCAAGCCACGCCGCCGGAACGCTTCAACTTCGGTTTCAGTGTAATCGACGAACTGGCGGAGAAATGCCCCGATAAACGCGCCGTGTTATGGATCGGCGCGGATGAGGCCCGCCGTGACTTCACGTTTAAAGATCTGAAGGAGCTGAGCAACCGCACCGCCAACGCGCTCAAATCCCTCGGCATAAAAAAGGGCGATATCGTGCTGCTGGCGCTGCGAAGACATTACCAGTACTGGTACGCCATGATGGGCCTGCACAAGCTGGGCGCGGTCGCCATCCCCGTAACCCATCAGCTTACGCCCAAGGATTATGCCTATCGCTTTAATGCAGCAGGGGCGCGCGCGGTCATTTCCACCATTGAGGACGACGTGCCTGCGCAAATCACCGCGGCGCTTGCGGACTCCCCCTCCGTGGAATTCTGCCTCGCGGCGCGCTCGCCGCGCGCAATGAACATGCCCGTTCCCGAAGGCTTCCTGGATTTCGACGCGCTGGTAGAGCAGGCGTCCCCCGTGTTCGACCGCCCCGAAGGCGACGCGTACGCGTGCGACGGCGACACCATGCTCATTTACTTCACCTCCGGCACGACGGGGTATCCCAAAATGGTGGCGCACGATTACCTTTACCCGTTCGGGCATATCGCGACCGCGCGTTACTGGCACTGCGTAGAGCCGGACGGCCTGCATTTTACCATATCGGACAGCGGTTGGGGCAAGGCGGCATGGGGTAAAATGTACGGACAATGGATGTGCGAGGGCACCGTGCTGGTATATGATTTCGATCGTTTCCACGCCCCGGACATACTCGACAAGCTGCAGAAATACCATGTGACCACGTTCTGCGCGCCGCCCACCATGTACCGGTACATCATCAAGGAGCCGCTGGATCAATATGACCTGAGCGCGCTCAGACACGTCACCACGGCGGGTGAAGCCCTGAACCCCGAAGTATTCGAGCAGTTCAAGGCAAAAGTCGGGCTGGAGATTCACGAAGGCTTCGGTCAGACGGAGACGACGCTGCTATTGGCCACATTCTCCTGCATGCCGATACAGGTCGGCTCCATGGGCCTGCCCGCGCCCGGATACACCGTGGGCCTTTTGGACAACGACGGCAATCCCACCACGCTGGGCGAGGTGGGGGAAATCTGCATCAATACGGAAAAGGGCAAGCCGCTCGGCATGTTCTGCGGCTACTATAAGGACGAGCAGCGCACCGCACAGGCGTGGCACGACGGCTGGTACCACACCGGCGACACCGCCTGGCAGGACGGCAAAGGGTATTTCTGGTATGTCGGCCGCGTGGACGATCTCATCAAGAGCTCCGGCTACCGCATAGGGCCCTTCGAGGTGGAAAGCGCACTGATGGAGCACCCGGCCGTGCTCGAATGCGCCGTTACCCCCGTGCCCGACCCCACGCGCGGCCAGATCGTAAAGGCCACCATCGTGCTCGCGAAGGGATACACGCCTTCAGACGAGCTGAAAAAGGAACTGCAGACCCACGTTAAGAACACGACCGCGCCGTACAAGTACCCGCGCATCATCGAGTTCATAGACGCGCTGCCCAAGACGGTCAGCGGCAAGATCAAGCGCGCGGAGATCCGCGAGCGGGACAGGCTGGCTTACCAGAACGGGCAAAAATAACGTACTACCCAAATATCATTAAGCCCGGCGCTAATACGCGCCGGGCTTGTTTCATTCACATTACTCATACGACGTACACGATAGGTATTCCCGGGAGCTTTTGTTCCAGAAGACCGCGCAAAAACAGCTCGCCTTCGGCGCGCGCGTCCTCCCGGTAACAATATTTGCCCCTGCCCCGCCCTGTCATGAGCGCCGGATCGTACAACTCTATGGCGTTGGGAAACGCCTGCGCATTGATGGCGCGGTGGACAAAGCTGTAAGTCATGAATATGATTTCAATAAACAGCGTTTTCTTTGCTTTCTCGCTCAGCGTATCGGCAAGGGTCTCCGCCAGTTTCACGTACTGCTCCCGCCAACCCTCCACGAGCACGACGGGGGCGATGAGTATGCCGGTGCGGTATCCCGCCTCACACAGGCGGTTGATAGCGGCTATCCTTTTTATAAGCGGGGACGTGCCGAACTCCACGCGGCGGATCACCTCCTCGGGATTCACGCTCATGCGGGGCAGTATCCTGCCCCGATGGTCCAGCGCAAGCAGGGGGTCTATGCTGTCGAACTTGGTGGGGAACGTGAGAAACCCGCGCTCTTCTTTCGCGAATTCGGGTATCGTCCATTCCAGATTTTGCGTGATGCCGTTCTCCAGCACGAGGTCGCTGTTGCTGCCTATTTCAAATACAAGTTCCCTTTCGGATACCGTCGCCATCTTTTTCAAACGATCCATCATTTGCTCCCTGTTGACAAACAACCTCAAATACGAGCATTTGTTGTAATTACACACGAGATAACAGTACAGGCACATGGCGCTGCAGCCCGACGACGTATAGGGCACAAGATAATCCGATACCTTGTGGTTGGGCGTGTAGCGCAGGGATTTTCGCACGCCCACGATGATATGCCGCTTCATACGCGCAAATTCGCTGTTCGGGTTCTCCCGCAGTTCCTGAATATTATTATGGCTTTGAATGGGTATCCAGGGTACGTCCGAAAATTCTTCTTTTAAATACCGGCCCAGCGGATAGCTGATCGCCGCGGGCTCAAAGTACACCTGATCGGGAAACAAACGAAAATCTCCCTCCTATGCAAGCATTGATGATTGCTATCTATACTGCGCATAGTTTGTCCGCGAAGTTCATCACGCATGCGATGAAAAGCCGTTTTGGGGCTCTGCGCGGTTGAATGCATACAGGCGTCGTGGTATCATAGACGCGGCGGGTTTTCCATTATTTCAGGGAAACGTGCGCCGCAGCAAGCTGATGCCGCGCGCAGCATGCGCGCGTATGATTGCAAATCCGAGTATCTAAGGAGAAAAGTTATGCTGGATTTTACGTATCTTACCCCCACCAAAGTTCTGTTCGGCAGAGGAGCGGAGAACAAAGCCGGCGCACTGCTCAAGGAATACGGCTGTAAAAAGGCGCTGCTGCACTATGGCGGAAACAGCGCGAAAAAGACCGGCCTGTTCGACCGCATTGTGAATTCCTTGAAGGAAAACGGAATCGCATACGTTGAAC
>JAEWWD010000189.1 GCA_023396535.1 Bacillota bacterium | reverse complement strand
CTCACGCGTTACTCACCCGTTCGCCACTAAGCATTATTCATGCTCCGTTCGACTTGCATGTGTTAGGCACGCCGCCAGCGTTCGTCCTGAGCCAGGATCAAACTCTTGAGTTAAAATCTCAACAGTTTTCACTGTCTCTCACTTTTCAACTGGCTTCTCATTTCTTCAAAACCGTTGTCCGTTTTATTGCTGGTTCCTCAAATTCATTGCGTTCTTTTCTCGCACTATATAGTTCTCAAGGTGCTGTTCGCTGCCCGTTTTCCTCGCTTTTCTCGCTCGTTCCCCGCGACAGCTTGTTTAGTATAGCAAACCACTTTCCCTATGTCAACCGCTTTTTTAAGAATATTTTCGTTTTCGGCAAAGAAAGTATGCATATTTTTGAAAGGGCCCTAAAATAGGCGCTTTCGGGCCCTTCCGACATTAACATGCACGAAAAACCGTCAAAATCAGCCCGGCGGCCAGCCCAATTCTCTGCCGCCCAGCAAGTGCATATGCAGGTGCGGTACGGTTTGCCCGCCGTTTACGCCGGTGTTGAATACCAGACGAAAACCATCCTTCGCAACGCCCATGTCTTTTGCCAGTTTTTGTGCCGTGCGGAACATGTGGCCGAGCAGCGCGTCGTCCTCCGAGGTAAGGTCCAACATGGAAGTCAGGTGCTTCTTTGGAATAATGAGTACATGCACCGGCGCCTGGGGATTGATGTCGTAAAACGCAAGTACCCGATCATCCTCATACGCCTTGTTGCTGGGGATAGCCCCTGCGGCGATCTTGCAGAAAATACAGTCGTCCATTGCGCGCCTCCTTTATGTATATTCATTGCCTTGATTATCACACATTACTTTCCGACATCCTTAAATGCCCTCAAATTCGCTCTCCGAGCGCGATTGCGCCATCGGTACCTGTAATTTTCACCGATACCAAGCCTGCCGCAGCCCCACCTGCAAAGCGAACGCGGATATAATTGCCCGTATATCCCTCTGCTATTCCGTCGTGCGCTTCCTCCGGCAACACCTGCTGAACGGTGCCGATCTGTTCAAGAACATATGCTTGCTCCAGCCGCTCACCAAGCGCGATCAGCTCATGCGCGCGGCGCTCTTTTTGCTCGCGGGGCAACTGCCCCGGCATGTCCGCCGCGACGGTACCGCTCCTGCGGGAATAGGGGAATACGTGAATGCGCGCAAACGCCATGCGTTCCACAAACGCCATTGTCTCCCGATGTTCCTGCTCGGTCTCTCCTGGAAAACCGGCGATTACGTCGGTAGTAATGGCGCAGCCGGGGAATGCGCGCCGCAGCCTATACGCGGCCTCAGCGTATTCTTCCGCTGAATACCGGCGGCGCATACGCGAAAGCACCGTGTTGCTCCCACTCTGCAGCGACAGGTGAAACTGCCTGCAAAGCTTTTCTGACGGAATGTCAGCAAGCGCTCCCACAAACGCATCGTCGAGCAGCGCCGGCTCCAGCGAACCCAGTCGAACGCGGCCTATGCCGAGCATATGCGCCGCGAGCGCCACGATATGCGCAAGGCCCGGCGAATCCATGATATCCTTTCCATAGCTCATAAGATGTATGCCCGTAAGCACGACCTCCGGTGTCATGGTTTCGCCAAGGCGCTCCAGCTCCGCTTTTACTTCCTCAACGGAACGCGAACGAATTGGACCGCGCGCATACGGGATGATGCAATAGCTGCAATAACGATCGCAGCCGTCCTGAATTTTGAGCTGCGCACGCGTGCGCATGCCCTGCGCCGCAGGAGGAAGCTCCTCAAACGTACGGGCGGTACGGATATCCTCTACAGCGCTGAACTGCTGCCCCTGCTTCCGCGCGGCATCTACAAGCTCCAGCAGTTGTCTCCGATGCTGTGTGCCTACAATCAGGCGTACCCCCGGCAGTTTTTGAACTTCTGCGGGGGCACGTTGCGCATAGCAGCCGACAACGGCAATCAGTCCGTCTGGATTGAGCGCGTGCGCGCGGGAGATCATCTGCCTGGATTTTTTATCGCTGACCTGCGTAACGGTGCAGGTATTGACCACGTAAACATCCGCAGGGTCTTCAAAAGCGACCGTCTTATAGCCAGCCCGCTCAAACATGGTACGCATGGAGTCCGTTTCCTGCTGGTTCACCTTGCAGCCCAGCGTGTAAAATGCAACGCGCGGCACGTCAGCCCTCCAATTCGTATATCAGCATGGCAAGCATGGCCATGCCCGCCGTTTCCGTTCTGAGTATGCGAGGACCCAGGCTGACCGCAACCGCTCCCGAACGGGCAAGCAACGTGGCCTCTTCCTCCTCAAATCCGCCCTCAGGACCTATAAACAGCGCGATATCCTTCGGTAGCTCGTTCTTTCGGAGAATTTGCCTGAGCGTAACGCCATGTTCTTCCTCGTAAGCGTGCAGCAGCATACCGTGCGCCGCAAAATCGATTTCCGTAAGAGAAACAAGCCCTGTCACCTGTGGTATTACTGCGCGGCCGGATTGCTTCGCCGCTTCATACGCTACACGCTGATACCGCAGGCGCTTTTTCTCAAAATCCCCGTCCGGCCTCACCACGCAGCGTTCCGTCAGTACCGGCGTGATGCGGCTGACACCGAGTTCCACGCATTTTTGTATGATGACTTCCATTTTACCCGCCTTGGGCAGCGCCTGATACAGCGTAAAATGATGCGCAGGCTCCGCCGTGGACGCGCAGCGGCCGAGCAACTCCGCGTGAATCGCCTGTTTATCCACCTCGAGAAGGCGCGCGCGATACTCGTTGTTCCGCCCGTCCGCAATGTGTATTTCATCGCCCGGACGCATGCGAAGTACCCGCGCGATATGCGCGGCGTCCTCGCCCGTTATAACGGCGCTGCTCCCCTCGATAGCCGAAGGTTCCACAAAAAAATGCTCCATGCTTTGCTCCGTATTATAGTTTGCGCGATAAGAGAGCCACCCAGCCGGATATCGTACCATCGGGCGCTTCGTCGGCGGAACGCAGCGTTTCGAGAAGCTCAAACCCCGCGCCCATAAGCGCACGGCGCACCTCATCTTCGCGTTCGTCGATGATGCCGGAACAAAGGAACAATCCGCCCGGCTTTATGAAATTTGCCGCATACGGGCACAACGCCACAATTACGCCGGCCACAATATTCGCGGCAAGTACATCGTACCCATCGCCCAGTTCCCGCCGAAGCACTTCATCCGCCAGTATGTCGCCAATCCGGACGGTACAGCGCGCAGGCTCAATGCCGTTCATCTGCATATTGCCGCGCACAACGCGTTCCGCGACAGGATCGATATCCGCACACATGGCATAGTCTGCGCCCAAACGCAGCGCCGCTATAGCCAATATGCCGCTTCCGCAGCCCAGATCCAGCAGTTTATCGCCGGGACGCACGTGTTCTCCGATCAATTCCAGGCACATGCGCGTCGTATGGTGTCCGCCGGTACCGAACACCATACCCGGGTCAATGTAGATCACTTCGCGGCCGTTTGTCTGTTCCACGGTTAACGTGTCCTTTTCCCAAGAGGGGCATATAAGCAGCCTGTCCCCGATCGGCATAGGTTTATAATACTGCTTCCAGTTATTCGCCCAATCCTCGTCGTCCATGCATGTTTCACGTATGGAAAGCTCGCCGAGCCCCAGTTCCGAACTTAGCGGGCGCAGCCGTTCCACAGCTTTACGAGCGCGTGCAAGAAGCGACTCATTTTCTGGCACGTCCGCAATATATGCCTTCACACAGGGGCCGTTTTGGGCCGCCAAAGCTATAGCGTCCGCAAAGTCCCAATACGGCGCGCTCTCACGCAGGAATTCCGATACGCGCTCGCTGCTTTCTTCCAGCGCGACTTGTTCCACTCCCGCAACGCTCAAGGCGCCCGAGACCGCCTCAAGCCCCGCATCCGTCGTATATACCGAAAATTCTATCCATTTCATACGTATCCCCCACTATCCCGTTCCTGCATACTACGTTGCCGAACGGCCTGAAAAGCGCCGCCTGATTTGCTTTCAAGCGGCGCATGCATTCTTTGCGCGCGTATTATCCCACGGCTGCGGCATCACCCGGCGTATTGGTATCCACTGTATCGCCGGTCGTATTGCCGGCGTCAGACGTATCGTCCGGGTTCTCTATTGGCGTTGCACCCGGGATGAGCGTCGCCCCCTCGGGAACGGGCACGGTCAGCGGATTGCCGGTGCCAATATGCACCTCCGCGTTGTTACCGCGATATTTATCCTCATATAGGTAGATCGACTCCTCCAGCTTACCGTTGACGTATTTATCAACATAAGCCTTTGCCTTATAGCCGTCGTGCGCTTTGACTTTCTCAAGTTGATAGCCAACCGGGATGGTCGCATCGTCCACATAAGTGATCTCGGTGCGCGGGATGGTCTCGGTCACCTCGCTGCGCGGCTTATACGTGATGCCCTCGGGCAGCGGCTTGCCGTACAGGGAAACCGTGATATTGAGATACCGGCTGCTGGACGAATCCTGCGTGATATAAACGAAAATATAAACCGGCGCGCCGGTATCATTTTTGAATTTTAGGTCGATACCGCTGGTATCCACCGTTGCGTCCAGACCTTTGTCCACATATGTGGATGGTATGGAGTGCGCCGTACGATCCGTCACCGGAATATTGCCGCTTAGTAATGCGTTATACAGCGTGGTGCTGACCTGGCATATGCCGCCGCCTGCCTGCAGTGTGTATTCCTTGCCGCCGCTGATGCCGTTGGCTTCCTTCCAGCCCGTTTCTTTGGTGCGCGGACCAACCCAGTCGTTGAAGCTCCATTCCTCATCAGGCTGCACCACATAACAGTTAATGCGCGCCGCCGCCTTTTTAATGTTGAATACGCGGTTCTGTACAACCTCGTCGGAACTGCTGGTGGGGAAACGTGTTGTAAAAGACGAAATACGCTTGGTGTTTTCCTGAAGGAACGCAAGCGTCATCGTAGGCGCGACAGTATCGTATACAGGCTCTATCACTTTCTGGTATTCTCCGTTAGTGACAGCCTCAAGAACTTTCGCAATCGTCTGTTCCGCATTTACCGCCAGTCCATTCTTCCCCTCGACAGGTTCAAAGCTTTGCGCGTTGCTCTCGCTCAGTGACGGGACGAGATACGGCTCCACAGGAGCGACATTTGCTTCAGAAGCGATGGCGGCAATTCGGTTGGAAACAGCTACGGTATCCGGTGTAAACGTAACGTCGAACGCCTTACCCGTCGCTTCCAGCGTTTCGCGTTCCTCGGCACTCGCGCCCAATAGCCCGCCGCGCCCATATGCCATTGCCTCGACCAAAATGCCGTCCGTATTCGCGCTCAAGCCCATATCCGCCGCGGTCAGCGTCCAGCTTTTGTCTTCATGCTGCAGTATGATGGATACCGCTCCAAGCTTCGCGGAAACGGCCTGTTCCACCAAAGGTTTGGCCTCCTCCATCTCCATGCCGCTGACGTCTACGCCTGCTACCGTAACGCCGTCCACAAACTTTTTATTGCTCTCCATATAGTCGAGCATTGTCTGATCATTTGAACTGCCGCCAGAAAGCAGCAATATACCCGCGACAACGACGATCAATCCCCCGAAAACAGCAATCGCGAGACGCATGAGCTTTTGCGAACGGGTCTGTCTGCGCTTACGCTTGCCGCCATTTCCCGCCCTGGTGGTATGAGAAGCTGACCGTACCAGATTTCCGGCCGAGCGGCCGCTTTCCGCCGCGGAGCGGCCAGCGGCGGCACGCGCCGCCGGTTGCTTCATATAATTAGGTAACTGCGGCCCTTGCTGCGATGCGGAAACGCTGCGGCGGCCCTGCCTTTCCTGATCCATTGTTGCTCCTTATCCGGGTATGTTTCGTTTTCATTACCCCATCCAACGTTCTTCATTATACACCAATCCGAATCACCCCTGCAACATCATGAAAAGTGTATGCGGATTGTTTTAAAAATGTTTTCAAATGACGCGTAGAATGCTAAAATAGCCATTGCGTCAATACTTACAGCTTACCCGCACCGGAAAGCGGTCAAACATTATGGCCACAAAAGGATGAATTCATGTTTCATATCGTATTGGTTGAACCGGAGATACCGCAAAACACCGGCAACATATCCCGCACTTGCGCCGTAACAGGCAGTGTGCTGCACCTTGTGCGGCCGCTTGGGTTTTCCGTGGACGACAGGCAGTTAAAGCGGGCGGGGCTGGATTACTGGCAGTATCTCGATATCCGCTATTACAACAGCTTTGAAGAGGTGGAGCGCGCTTTCCCCGAAGGGCGGTTTTATTTGTGCACGACCCGCGCAAAGCGGATTTATACGGATGTGCAGTTTAAAGACGGCGATCTGCTCGTATTCGGAAAGGAAACAGCGGGCCTCCCCCAGGCATTGCTGGACCGCCGGCCCGACGACGCCGTGCGCATACCCATGGGCGACGGCCTGCGCTCGCTTAATCTCTCCAACTCGGCCGCTATCGTACTGTATGAAGCCCTGCGCCAGACAGGCTTCACGGGGCTGCGTTAAAGCGGCCTTAACCGGTATAAATTTTTCTTGCCAAACAGGAACTCAAATGGTAGAATACCTTTGTTTGAGTTCAATCGACAGCGGCATCGTATGGCAAGGAGGTGTTACAGAATGGGTAAATACTGTGAAATATGCAATAAGGGCATCATGTCCGGCAACTTGGTCAGCCACTCCAACCGCAAGACGAAGCGCACCTGGGCGCCCAATGTACAGAGCGTACGAGTATTGGTTGACGGCGCGCCGCGCAAGATGAACGTCTGCACCCGTTGCCTCCGTTCCGGCAAGGTAGCCCGCAGCGTTTGAGCGCGTAATTCGCACATGAAAGGATGCACATGCATCCTTTTTTATTTGCCTGCAACCAATCCACCTGTCCAGCTCAGGTATGACCTGCCGATTAATCCCGTCAGGTACACAGCCATATCACACCAAGCCCCAGCAATACGGCAAACACCATGACGGCGAATACCCAAAGCGGAAGACAGCACAACAGCACAACTACGGCCGCCGCAATGAGTACGATGCCCACGATATCCCGGCGCGGTCTGCGCTTGCGATGGCGCACATGCTCGAAATCGCCCGGACAAGGATCCCTGTGCCAGCAAACCTTCCAACTCAACATGTCTGCGCCCTCCCGCCCGATCCATTATCCCGAAACCTGCCGCGCATATATTATAGTGCGGCCTTCTATATCAATACGGCGACAACATAAAAATGGTGCTGGTCACTCCTTGCCGCGTTTTCGAATACTTTGAACTATCAGTAATCTTTAGGAGGCGCACATGGAGCCGATTATTGTGGAACTCAAGGATATCCGCCTCATCTATCACGAACCCCATGCGGAAACGCTGGCAATAGATACGCTGAACATGACCATACG
>JAEWWD010000186.1 GCA_023396535.1 Bacillota bacterium | reverse complement strand
GATTTACACCCTGCCACAACAACACAAAGGATGTCAGGAACAGGCCGATAAATATTCCGAGTATCGGCAAGAATATGGAGGAAAGCTTGTTCCATTCAAATATTGACAGGAACTTCTGAATACCTCTTTTTTCAGGCATGTTCCGCTTCCTCCTTTGCTGTCTGCTCCTCGCGATAGGAGCCGGCCATCATAAGGCCGATGGTTTCAAGGTCCAGTTTATTGATGTCATATGGTCCATATTGCCGGCCGGCGAATAGAACGAGCACCTTATCGCTCATTTTGAATATTTCTTCGAGCTCGGTGGAGATATAAATGATCGCTGTTCCGCGGTCGCGCTGGTTGAGTAGTTCTTCCTGTACAAACTCCGTGGCTGCGATATCCAGCCCGCGGGTAGGCTGCACGGCTACGAACACTTCGGGATTCTTCTCGATTTCGCGGCCCAGTATCAGCTTTTGCTGGTTACCGCCGGAGAGCAGCCGAGAAGGCGTAGCAATGCCCGGTGTGCGGACGTCATACTTTTTGACAATCATTTCGGCATGCTTGTTGACTTCATCATACCGAATATGTATCTTCTTACAGAACGGCGGCTTGTTGAACAAGCCCATCACGCTGTTTTCCGCAATGTTGAAATCCATAATCAGGCCAACTGCCTGCCTATCCTCGGGTATATGGGAGAGCCTGTGCGCATAAAGCTCTTCAGGCGATTTGTTTGTAACATCGGAACCGTTTATTTTCACTTTTCCTTGCGAGATACGGCGCAACCCACAAAGCGTTTCGGCAAGTTCGCTCTGGCCGTTGCCGGATACGCCCGCGATGCCAAGGATTTCACCCTTGCTAAGTGAAAAACTGATGCCGTGCAGTGCTTCAAGCTGTCGGTCGTTCATGCAATGGAGGTCTTCTACTTCCAATACGACCTTGCCGGGGCAGCAGGCGCGTTTGGTATACATCAGATCCATCTGACGACCAACCATTGCGGACGCAAGGCCTTTAATATCAGCTTCCGCGATATCCATGCTCCCCACAACACTGCCGTTTCTGAGCACCGTGACGCGGTCCGCGATTTCCATAACCTCGTCCAGTTTGTGCGTAATAATAATTACGCTCTTGTTATCGGCTTTTAATCTGCGAAGAATCTCGAAGAATTCACGTGTTTCCTGTGGGGTAAGTACGGCGGTGGGTTCGTCCAATATCAATAGGTCGGCATTACGGTAAAGCGCTTTGATGATTTCCACACGCTGCTGCACGCCCACCGGAAGCTGCCAAATTTCCGAATTCAGGTCAACGTCAAGGCCATATTGATTGATCAATTTGGTAAGATCGGCCTCGATTTTCTTTTTGTCGATAAAAGGACCCGGGGCAACATTCATACCCAATATGATGCTTTCAAGTACCGTGAAATTGTGTACAAGCATAAAGTGCTGGTGCACCATTCCGATGCCAAGGTCGATCGCATCCTTACTGTTGCGGATATTAACCTCTTTGCCCTTCCAGTAGATATCTCCGGCCTCGGGCGTATATAACCCGAAAATACAATTCATCAGGGTTGTTTTGCCTGCGCCGTTTTCTCCGAGCAGCGCATGAATCTCACTGTATTTTATATCAAGATCGACGCACTCGTTGGCCCTTACGCCGGGGAAATATTTGCATATGCCGCGCACGCTGAGCAGATTATCCATGTTTCATCCTCGAACTTTCTAAAATGCGGTTAGTTACGTGGTATGTAGTACAAAGAATGTATTGAGTCAATTATTATACATCCGAATGGCATTGTCAAGAATGTTTGGGACAAAGTCTGACCGAAGGGAATACACAGCGGATCAGCAGTGGAACTGTCGGCATGGTTGGCAATCATGCGGTTTCCGCAAATTTCGAAATCGAAAATCCCTTTCGTTTTTCCAGACAATGCGGCGGCCGGCATGTGCCGGCCGCCGCATCCGGACTCATCTGAAATACAACGGCGGAAATCCCGCCCGCGGGGGAAATCCCGCGCGGGCGTCATAAATCAAACCGTCGTGTTCAATTCCAATTACTCAAGAACCTTCACGAGATCGTATTTGCCGTCAACGATCTCCTGCTGGACTTTCGCGACTTCTGCCTTCATCTCATCGGTGACGGAAGGACCGAACTTGCCCAAGAACATAACGCCGTCCTTGATGCCGAACGCGAAGATCTGGCCTTTGAACTGGCCGTCCTGCACGAGCTGGATCGCGGCGAGCATGGCCTTGGTGGCGTCATGCACGTTGGAACCGAGGATGAGGCTGGGATCCTTGTCATAGCCGTCCATGGTGACGGTGTAGAACTTGGCCTTGTATTCCTGGCAAGCCTGAACCATGCCATCCCAGGGAGCGCTCAGGTCGCTGATGATGAGCTGCGCGCCGTTGGCGAGCAGGGCGGTTGCGGCTTCCTTGGCCTTGGCGATGTCGTTCCAGTCGCCGGTATAGCTGTAGGTGAACTTCACATCGGGGTTATACTTCTGCGCGGTAACCTCGATGTTCTTCATTTCCTGCATGCCGGTGGGGTTTTCCATAGCCATAACGACGCCGACATTGGTGATGTCTTTGCTCATACCGACGAGGACGCCGGCCAGAGCGCCGGTTTCACCATAGGCATACTGAACGGAACCCAGGTTCTTGCCGTTCTGCACGCCGCCGCCGTAGTTGATGAAGTACTGGTCGGGATATTCTTCGGCAACTTCAGCCAGGGCGTCGCCAAACTCGAAGCCGTGACCGATGATGATCTTGTAGCCCTGATCGGCATACTGACGGGCAACGCGCACCTGATCGTTCTGGGTTACGCTTTCGGTGTAGGCAACGTCGGCATTGAACTTATCCTTGGCTGCCATCAGAGCGGCGTAAGCCATAGCGGACCAGCCGCCGTCGTTGGCAGCGCTGGGCAGCAGCAGAGCGATCTTGAGCTGCTCAGCAGCAGGAGCTTCTGTAGCGGCGGGGGCTTCCGTAGCAGCGGGAGCTTCCGTAGCAGCGGGGGCGGGGGTAGCGGCCGGGGCGGCAGGCTGAGAGCAAGCAACCATGCTCAGCGCCATCGCCAGGACCAACGCGATACCGATGATCTTCTTCATGTACCTTTCCTCCTTAATGTTTTGGATGTGCTCGCAAACCGTTCTTGTTTACGGATGCGAATGCGCTTGCCGCGCCGCTTTTGTTCGGCGGGACCTTGGAGAATATACTTCCGGCTCAGCCGGACAAAAGCCTGATGGACAACCGCGCGCCTCCTGCGGATACCAAAAAGTATTTTTATTTGATGGATTAAATATCTGGATGTCTTCAGGAGGATATTTGCGGGATGCAAACCGGTATGATACTGTCTGTCACGGTGAATTATATACGGCTCCACTTGGCGAAGAGCCTGGTTAATTGAGATTCTATACGCTAATAAGCGTTGGCTGCATGGACATTGTCCCTCCGATCCGGGGGAAATTTTGGGTGAGAGTACCAGCAAGGACGTTTCTGTGCCGTCCCGTGTCTGAATACATGCATTATAACAATCATGAAACCGCTTGTCAAGCGTAGTACTACAAAAAGAAATCGGTGTCGGAATGTGTAGTAAAACGAATAAAACAGACCCATATAATAGCATATTATGGCCATTTTTTCTTTTTTATCGGCTTCCTTGCAATCATTTCATATATCAAATATAATATAAAAGTGAAATCTTAGTCTATGGCATAGAATAAAAAGATTACTGTTCGAGAAAACGGTTACATTTCGCTGAATACCGCAGGAAGGGGCGTTGCGGCTTGAATATTAAGGAAGTGGCAAAGCGCGCGGGCGTATCCGTGGCGACCGTGTCGCGTACGCTGAACAGGCCGGAATTGGTGCTGGAATCTACGCGCAAGCGCATACTTGATACCATCGAGGAAATGGATTATGTACCAAACCCGTCGGCAATGAGCCTGTCAACCGGCCGTACCGGCACGATAGCATGCGTGGTACCCACGTTGCGCAATGAATTCTTCAACCAGCTTGTGGAAGGCTGCCAGCGTATATTGGCGTATTCCGGCTATAAGTTGCTGATCTATTCCGCCGCGAACAGCGGGGCGTTTCTCGAACGGCTGGATCAGCGCAGTATTGACGGCATTATTCTTTCCGGCTCCAATTATACGCGCGAGAATCGCGCTAATCTGGATATCCTGCAGGTGCCCTGCGTGTTGATTGAAAACGCGGAACAATTTGCAGATTTCAGGGAACTGCCCCCTACCGTATATATTGAGGATTATGACGGCGTGCAGTTCGCGCTCAAATATCTGTATGCGGAAGGCAACCGCTGCTTCGGCATTCTGGCGGGCGATCAAGACTATATTGTGACCCAGCGACGGCTTCGGGCCGTGCGGGAATTTTTCTCCTGGGCGCCGGATTGCCAGTATTATGTGGAGCACGCGGGGTATTCCGATCTTGGTGAAGCGCAGGCGGCGGGTTTGTCTTTTTTAAACAGGAATCCGCAGCCTACGGCCATTTTCACATTCAACGATATGCTTGCGGCCGGCGTACTCAGGAGCCTGCTGCGAAACGGCGTAGACGTACCCGGTCAGATGGAATTGATGGGCTTTGACGATATTCCGCTCGCGAGCTATTTCACACCCTCTCTGTCCACCATGTCCGCCCCCAACCGCAGATTGGGGGAAAAAGCCGCCGAAATGCTGATGGCCCGTATCGCGGGCAAGACGATCATACAAAACGTATTGTATCCGCTGGATATCAGGCTCAGGGAAACCACAAAAAACACGGTTGCGCCTGATAAAGTTCCGGATGTGTAAAAAAAGTACTGGATTTTCCGGGGCGGGCGGAGTACAATGGTGTTACATCATGTAACCGATTACATATTCAGCGTTTCACAATTGGGCATTTACGCCGATTTCATATCATAAGGAGGCCATCAGTGTATGGGTAAGCAAAAAAGACTGGCAAGGATCTTCAGGGAAGACGGGAACGCCATCATTACCGCGTTCGATCATGGCAGCACATCAGGCCCGGTACCCGGCATCGTGGATATCGACGCGCCGATTAAAACAGTGGTAGATGCGGGAACGGATGCCGTTATCGTCAACATAGGTGTTGCGAAAAAGTGCGAACGGCTGCTTGGCCGTACGGGCATGATCGTGCGTATGGATTTCCCGTGCACGGAATATGCGATGGATTCGCATGACAGCGATCTTTACTTACAAGTGGAGGACGCCGTGCGGGTTGGCGCGGACGCCGTCATATTTTCCGGTGGTCCGGATGTGGGCGGCCGAGACGTCAGCCTTGAGCGTGCCATGATGAAAATACTCACCAAGCTGGGCCGCGAATGCGAGCGGTACGGCATGCCGCTTATCGCGGAAATGTATCCCGGCGGTTGGAACCCGCCCGCCGACGCTATCAACATCAAGAGCCTGAAGCTGGCGGCCCGCCTTGCCGCGGAATGGGGCGCGGATATGCTGAAAATGCCGTATCGTCCCGGCTACGAAGAAGTCGTGCAGGGGACATGGCTGCCCATCGTCGTGCTTGGCGGGGAAAAAACCAATTCCGTGGAAAGCTTTTTCCGCAACATCGACGACGCGAAGAAAGCCGGCGCGCGCGGTGTGGCGATTGGCAGGAATATCTGGGGCAACGAGCATCCGGATCGCGTCATAAAACTGCTGAACGGCCTGTTCCACGAAGGGGAGCCTATCGAAAAGGCGCTGCTGCATCTGAAATAGTCTTTCCTTAATTAATAAATGCTGGCGCGTAATGCGCATAACGCCGGCGCCCGCAGGTTCGGGCGCCGGTCAGTTGCAAGTACGCATCGATGGAGATTGTATGAACAAATCATACCTGGTGGGAATCGATATAGGCACGAGCAGCATCAAGGTAGTGCTGACGGACGAATGCGGGACAAAGCTGTATAGCCATTGTCGGCCGCATGAGATTCTGCAGCCGCGGCCGGGATATGTGGAGCAGGATGCCGAGAACGCCTGGTGGGCGGGCGCAAGGGAAGGTATCCGCGCCTGTATTGAAGGCTCAGGCGTTGACGCCGCGCGCATCGAAGGCGTTTGCGCGAGCGGCATGGTGCCGTCCTTTTGCCCGCTGGATCAGAACGGAATGCCGGTCAGGCCGGCGATACTGTACAGGGATAACCGGGCTATCGCGCAGGCGGACCGCCTGACGCGCGAGCTGGGCTGCACGTTTACACTGCAGGACGTAACGCCCAAGCTGCTGTGGATCAAGGAAGAGGAACCGGAGTGCTATGCGCGAATCCGCATGGTACTTAACCCGCATTCGTACGTCGCTTATAAACTGACAGGCCAGTACAATGTCGATACGGATATCGCCGCCATATTCGGGAATGCGTACGACGACGGGCGGCGTGCCTGGAACAGAGATCGCGTGCGCGCGATGGGCTTGGACCCGGATATATTACCGCCGGTTTACCGGCCAACGGATATCGTCGGCAAAGTAACAAGGGAAGCCGAAGCGGAAACGGGGCTTATCGCGGGAACGCCGGTGGTCGCGGGTACGGGCGATTCTTATACCGTTCTCGTCGGTACCGGGACAGTGGAAGCAGGCGAGGGCGTCATATATCTCGGCACGGCCGCCACGTTCCTTGGCTTAAGACGTTCGCTTGACGAATTGTTGGGCCAGCCCCCGTTCGCCAACGGCGACGTCGTTTTCCTGGCCAATGTGCTTACAGGCGGCGAAATCGCGCGCTGGTTCAGCAAGTCCGTACTGATGGAAGGCTCGCCGGGGTTTGACGAGCTGGAGAGAATGGCCCACGCCGTACCGGAAGGATCGGACGGGCTGTATATGCTGCCGCACCTTTTGGGCGAGAGAACGCCCCGCGTCGACCCGCTCGCGGTGGGCACGCTGTTCGGGCTGACCAGCGGGCATACGACCGGCCATATTTACCGGGCGCTGCTGGAGGGCGTGGCGTTCGCGCTGCGTGAATCCTATGAGGAAGTTTATATGCCCTTATCGCGGGTGATGGTGGGCGGCGGCGGCGGCAACAGCCCGTTGTGGCGGCAGATGCTTGCCGATATACTTAGGCTGGAACTCGAATATACGCCTGCCGCGGATAACGCGCTGGGAACGGCGTACCTGGCGGGGCTTGCGCTGAACATGTATCAGGGTTTTGGGACCATGAAGCGGGAATGGCTCAAGGATAAGCGAATAATTACGCCGGATCCGTGCGCCGCAGAAGTTTACGACCGGCATTATGCGTTTTACCGCGATTTGAACGCCATCGTGCAGCCGGCGTACCGGCAACGGAGCCGGTCGTTTGAAAAGGGGATAAGCTATGAAGATCAACGCATTTGTCGCAAGCTCCAGCCATAAGGGCAACACCGCCACCGCGGTCAAACGGCTGCTTGACGGCGCACAAAAGGCGGGCGCGCAGACAGGCATTTATTATTTGAATGACTATACCATTAAGCCGTGTATCGGCTGCAGAGTTTGCGAGCATACGCATAAATGCGTGCTCAAGGGCGACGACGTGGAGATATTGCATCAGGCGATCCGGGAATCGGACGCCTACGTGCTGGGAACGCCGACTTATTACGGGGATATCACGGGCCAGTTTAAACAGTTTGTGGATCGCTGCTATCCGTTCATCGATATCCAAAAAGATATGGAAACGAAGCAGATGTCTTTCGGCAGCATCATACCCGTGCGCAAACCCGGCGTACTGGTCGCAGTCAGCGGCGGGCACGGGGAGCACGTGTTTGAAAGCCATATGAAGGTTGCGTTCCATTGCCTGAACGATATCAACGGGTATCTTTGGCGGGAGGAATTGATCCCGTATACGACATGGACGCCCGTCAAGGACATGCAGGAACGCCTGCAGCAGCTTTTCGATACGGGCGTGGCGCTTGCGGAGCACCTTCGCTCCGGCGAGGGCGAGGATGTGGAGCGCACAAAGGCGTTTCGGGCAAGGTTTTGAGAAAGCAGAGGAAAATTGAGTCATGAAAAAAGCCGTTATTACAGCAAAAGAAACCGTGGAACTATGGGACGCGCAGATGCCGGAGATCGACGAGGACGAGGTGCTCGTCCGCGTAAAGGCGTGCGGACTGTGCACGTTCGAGCAGCGGTATTTCACCGGCATGAAGGAGCAGTATCCGTTCAACGGCGGGCATGAGGTTTCGGGCATAGCCGAAAGAGTGGGCAGCCGCGTTGGGTCGGATGTGAAGATAGGCGATCATGTGGTCGTTGCGGCGATCACGCGCTGCGGGGACTGCTATTACTGCCGCCGCGGCATGGACAATATGTGCGTGCACGGCGGGGACGACGCTGCGCCGGGCGAACTGTGGGGGCCGGGCGGACTGAGCGAATACATGGTGGCCAAGGGCTATCAGGTGTATAAGGTGAACCCAAGCCTTGATTTCGCGCAGGCGACGCTGGCGGAACCGTGGGCCTGCGTGCTGCGCAGCATGGAGAAGGGCAACGTGCGTTACGGCGATACCTGCGTCATTACCGGCGCGGGCATCATGGGTCTGCTGCACGTGAAGGCCGCGAAGCTTTCCGGGCTCAAAGCCATCATCACGGAAGTGGATGAGGCGCGCAAGGCCATGGCGAGGAAAATGGGCGCGGACCGCGTGGTCGACCCGCTCAAGGAAAATCTTTGCGACGTCGTCATGGAAGAGACCGGCGGCATAGGCGCGGAAGCCGTATTCTATACGGCCGGCGGCGTGAAAGCCTGCGAAGAAGGCATCAAGGTGCTCGCAAAGGGCGGCACCATCGTATTCTATGGCGCGATATACCCCAAGGGATTGATGGGCATCGACCCCAACAACGTGCATTACGACGAGATCAACATCACCGGCCTTATCTCCACCACCAAGGAGAGCTTCCGTCAGTCGGCCCGCATGCTGTCCGAAGGGTTGGTGGATCTTTCTCCGTTCGTTAGCGAGCAGGTGGAAATGGAGAAAATCGATTATGCCTTCCGGCGCGCGGTTTCCCCGGATACCTATCGCGTCATCGTGAAGTTCTAAGGGGGTACGTCTATGAAAGCACTGGTCAGGCACAGCGATACGCCGAAAGATTTCTCGTTGGGGCAGGTGCCGGAACCCGCGGTCGCTCCCGGCAAAGTGAAAATCAAAGTCGCTTACGCGGGCGTCTGTGGCAGCGATCTGCATATTTATCTCGGATTTGAGCCCGGCTTGCCGCAGGGCGTGCACGGCCACGAGTTCTCCGGCGTCATAACGGAAGTGGGAGAAGGCGTTACGGGTTATGCGCCGGGCGACGCCGTTACGGCGGAGCATACCTATTATACATGCGGCCGCTGCGAGTATTGCAGAACAGGTCGTTACCAGCTTTGCGCCGGGCGCAAATCGCTGGGCTTCGAAATACAGGGCGCGTTTGCGGAATATGTGGTGACGGATCCGCTGTACGTTCATAAACTGCCCGGCGGCTTTGACTTAAAAAAAGCCGCTTTGACAGAACCGCTCGCCTGCATACTGCACGCTATACGGTTGATCGAGGTAAAACCCGCGCAGCCTGTGCTGGTCG
>JAEWWD010000169.1 GCA_023396535.1 Bacillota bacterium | reverse complement strand
TTGTTTTGAAAAGCTTCAATCAATACGCCGACATCGGTATTGCAAACAATCCCGTCCATGCCTCCAACGAGCAGTTCGCGTCCGCGCCGTGGGTCCCCGCAGAAAATAATGACCTGTTTACCGGCGCTGTGACAGGCGCTGACGATCCGCTCGATGGCCTTTTGCATGATGTAGCAGCCGATTTCGCCCGGTACGCCGAGGGAGACTGAAAGATCGTAGGGGCCGATGAATATCGCGTTCACTTCATTCAGGGCGGCGATCTGTGCAATCTGATCCAGCGCTTCCTTGGTCTCGCATTGCGGGATGACAAGCGTTTCGCGGTTGCAGGTGTTGAAGTATTCCGCCGTATCCGTGGCAACGGCGCTGTAGCCAAACGCGGAGGTGCGGGTCATGGCGAAGCCGCGCGTACCAAGAAGCGGATACTTGGCGTATTGGATCAGCGCCTTCACATCTTCCACGCTGCGGACGCCGGGCGCGACGATTCCCATTGCGCCCATATCCAGCGCGGTCTGCACATAATCCGAGGTAATACGCTTGATTCTAACAACCGGTGTGACGCCGCGTACCTCGGCGGCGGTGACGAGCTGACGCATGGTCTCGCTATCAATGGCTGCATGCTCCGTGTCGATCACGCAGAAATCCAATCCGGATGCCCCGAACGCCTCGGCGGCGACGGTGGAATCCATTTGCATCATGGCGCCGAACACCTTTTGCTTGTTCGAGAGCTTTTTCTTGAGCAGGTTTTTCATAAATTAACTCCGAAAACCTGTAATTCCATCTGGCGGATCAATCGGGCAGTACCGCGATGGCTTCGATCTCGATCAAAGCGCCGAGGGGGAGGCCTGCAACCATCACGCAAGAGCGCGCCGGCTGATCTGTGGGGAAATACGAACGGTATACCTCGTTGATCACCGAAAAGTGCGCGGTGTCCGTTAGAAATACGGTGGTCTTAACCACATGGGCAATGTCTGTGCCCGCGGCTTCCAACACCGCGCAGAGGTTTTTCAGCGCACCGTCAAACTGCGTGGCCACATCGTCGCCAAAGTACTGCTGTTTGGCCATGTCATACCCAACTTGACCGGCCACAAATACGAATCCGTTTGCGATGACGGCGGGGGAATACGGCGCGGCGGGTACCGCGCCGTCGATATGCACTGTCTTTCTCATGCGGGTTCCTCCTGTTTCACGGCAAGCGCTTTCATGCGGCCGAGCTTTTCAACCGTGATACCCACTCCGCCGCAGACGATGACAATGATGTTTTGACTGTCGCGTAAGACCGGAGCGTTTTCATAAAGGGGGGCCAGCGCCACACCGCAGGACGGATCCACGAGCAGGCGGTGATCGTCAAGGAACCGTTCGCAGGCGGTCACTGCGCCAATATCTGTCGTCAGGAAGGATTGGAGCGAAACGCTGTCCTTAAAGTCCATGACGTGATTGATCACATGCAGCGCGCTGATGCAGGGAATGATGCTGGTGGTGTTTTCAATTGTGATAACCTTCCCGGCCTCGATGGCCAGGCTGTAAGCGTTGGCGCCATAGGTGCCGCAGCCGATGAGCCTCACGTCGCCCCAGCCATTCCGCACAAGCCCCTCGCACAGGCCCGAGATCAGCCCGCCGCTGCCAACCGAGCAGAGAATCGTATCCGGTTTTTCGCCCTGCGCCGCCAACTCGTCGACGATTGTGGAAATTCCGTGCCAGAGGACGGGATGCTCGTTGGTCGAAATATGCGTATAGCCGCGCTCAGCCGCGAGAGCCGCTGCGCGTTCGTCGGCATCATACCATGTGTGACCGGCCGGTTCGACCGTCTGACCGGCAAGCTGGATTGGCCGGATTGACTCTTTCGGCATGGTATCCGGCGCACAGATAACAGCCGGGAGCCCAAGTTCCCGACCGGCCCAGGCGAGGGCGTATCCGGCGCTTCCTGTGGTGGCGCAGGTAAAGCCTTTCGCACCGCGAGCTGCTTCATATTCACATAACGCGCCAATTCCGCGGAGCTTAAAGGAGCTGGCAGGCTGTACATTTTCGAGCTTGAGACGGACCTTTTTGCCAATGGAAAGTCCCATTGGCACGGATTCAATCAATGGCGTTTCAATCCACAATGGCATATCCGCGTCCCTCCGCTAGATCTCGCTCTTCTTCGGCTAATCGGCGCATTTTACGCAATTTGGCCATCTTGATGCCAACCCCGCCGCAAACGATCGAAACGATGGTCTTTGCATCGCCGAATAATGGCGTGTTTTCATACAACGCGGCCAGCGATACGCCGCAGGATGGGTCCACGAGCAGGCGATGATCGTCGAGAAAGCGCGCGCAGGCTTCGACTGCACATATATCGCTGGTCAGATACGCGCGTAAATCATGCGTTTTACGAAGCTCCATAACGCGCCCGGTCACGATCTGCGCGCTGATGCAGGTGATGATGCTTGTCGTCGCGGGAATGCGCGTGAGCTTTCCGGCCTCCATAGAGGCGGCGAAGGCGTTTGCTCCGTACGCGCCGCAGCCGATAACGGCAACATCGCTCCAACCATTGCGATCGAGCCCCTCGAGTACGCCGCAGATCAACCC
>JAEWWD010000207.1 GCA_023396535.1 Bacillota bacterium | reverse complement strand
TTGATGACATAGCCCCGGCCGCTGTATTTATCCAGCAATTTCTGCGCCAATATATTCGGCTGTATCTCGGAGAAGGATTTTCCGGCGCCGCCGAGCAGGGTAACGATCTCCAGCCCGTCGATGCGCTTGTTTTCGGCCAAACTGTCTACCAGATACTCTAGCGTACGTCCCCATGCGCAGCCAATCTTCATGCCACTGCGTACATGGTGTTCGAACAGCCGCGCGCCCGCCTGCCCCAGCCGTTTCATGAGCTCTTTGGGGTCATCGTCCGGACAGTTGATAATCTTGACGTCCAGAAGGCCGTATTTTTCCTTTATTTGGGCTTCCAATGCGATGTTCAGTTCAATGTTGCGAACATCCACAATTTCTATGCGGATGATGCCCTCCTCTTTCGCCTCCTGAATAAGCCGGGCAAGCGTAACGCGTGAAATGCCCAGCATATCCGCAACCTGTACCTGCGTATAGTCTTTTTCGTACAGGTAATAAGCCGCCTTCAGCTTGAGGATGTACCTTTGATCGGAGTTTATCGACATATAGAAGCCCTCCGGTTGCTTGCTATGCTCCCTGTTATTTGGACTTTGCGGGCAAATGGATGCAGCGCCCGAGCGCATCGGTCACGGCCTCCACGAACGCTTCAGAGAATGTGGGATGCGGATGTACCATGGATGCGGCTTCTTCGGCGGTGATTTCCGCGGCCATCAATACGGCGGCCTCCGTGATCATTTCCGTCGCGATGCTGCCCACGATATGTACGCCCAAAAGTTCACCGTATTGTTTGCCGACGATAACTTTTACAAACCCGGCTGTTTCACCCGAAGCGAGCGCGCGGCCGTTACCGAGGAAATAGAATTTTCCGGTGGAGATTTCGCATTTTTCCTTGGCTTGTTCTTCCGTCAGGCCGACGGAAGCGGCTTCCGGTATGGTGTACAGGCAGCTTGGCACATACTTGAGGCTGATCGTCTCGGAGTGACCGAGTGCGTTCGCGGCCGCTACCTCGCCCATCTTGAACGCGGCGTGCGCCAGCATGGGCCTGCCGAACACGAGGTCGCCCGCTGCGTATATATTGGGAAGGCTGGTGCGCATGCCGTCGTCCGTAACGATCTTGCCGCGCTCGGTTTTGATCTGGTCCTTCAGCTTGCCGAGGCACGCGATATCCGCGAACCGGCCTATGGACAGAAGCACCTTATCGGCTTCGATGGGTTCTTTTCCTTCCACAACCAGAACGGGTTTGCCTTCGTTATTCTCAATACGCTGCACTTTCGCGCCGGTGAGTATCTGTACGCCTGCGGCTTTGAGAGACCGGGCGATGGCGATGCTCAGTTCTGTGTCCAGCGTGGCCGCTATTTTATCCAGCGCTTCCACAACGGTTACTTTGCTTCCGAATGCCGCGAACGCGGTGGCAAGTTCGCAGCCGATGATGCCGCCGCCGATGATGGCGAGCCGTTCGGGAATCTCGGTCATATCCAGTATGGCGTCGGAGTTTATGACGTTCTCCTGCTCAATGCCCGGTATGGGGATACTGCCTGCAACCGATCCGCCGCAGAGTATCGTGTTTTTCGCTTCATATACCTCGCCGGCGCATGCGATGTGCGTTGCATCTTCCATCGAAGCTTCGCCTTTTATGACGTCAACCTTGTTGCTCTTGAGCAAAGCGGCCACGCCAGTGGTGAGCTTCTTTACGACACCGTTTTTGTAGCCGACCACTTTGGCCATGTCAACGGAAAGGGCGGATGTGTCGAGGTTGATGCCGCGATCCTGCGCGTGGCGAATGGTATGAATGTACTCGGCTGTTTTGATGTAGGTCTTGGTGGGAATGCAGCCTCGGTTCAGGCATGTACCGCCGACCGTGCCCTTCTCAAACAGAATGACCTTTCCGCCAAGCTGCGCCGCGCGAATTGCTGCGACATACCCAGCCGGACCACCGCCGATTACTGCGACATCATAAATCGTGTTTGCCATACTGACCTCCAATAATGATTTATACGGAGGCGGAAGCTTTGCTTCCGCCTCCCTGCCGCCCCGCACATTTAGGACGGGTATGCATCAGAGAAGTATACTCATGGGGTTTTCAAGCAAACCGCGCAGCGACACCAGGAACTTGGCGGGCGGTACGCCATCCAAAAGCCTGTGGTCGAATGTGAGGGAAAAGCCCATGATCTTGCGGACGGCAACCTGGCCGTCCACGAGCGCAAGCTCGTCGCGGATGGCGCATACGCCCAGGATTGCCGCGTTGGGCAAATTGAGCAGCGGCGTAAACGAGCTGATACCGAACATGCCCATGTTAGAAACCGAGAAGGTGGACCCGGAATATTCGCTTTGCGAAAGTCCGCCGCTGCGCGCGCGGGATGCAAGCTCCTTTGCTTTTTCCGCAAGTGCTTGAAGGCCAAGCTGGTCCGCATCCGCGATAACGGGTACGATAAGCCCTTCGTCAAGCGCGACGGCCATGCCGATATTGATATGGCTGTGCTGTACGACGGTATCGTTTTCGCCCATGCTGACGAGCAGCCCTTGATTGGCGGCGAGCGCTTTGGCGACGGCCTTGAGCACGAAATCGTTGATGCTGAATTTGACTTCGCGGCCTTCGTTGACGGCGGCGCGCAGCTTGAGCATTTCGGTGACGTCGATATCCATGTTCTCGGTAACCGTCGGCACCACGGAAGCGTCCGCCATATTGCGGGCAACGGCCTTACGCATACCGTTCATGCGGATAACGGTATCGTCACCTTTGGGCTCGGTTACGCCGGCACGGAGGACGTCGTCCCTCGTGATTTTGCCGCCAAAGCCCGTACCCTCGACTGCGTGCAGATCAATGCCCTTATCGGCAGCGACGCGCTTTGCGAGCGGAGTCGCGAGCACCGCTTCGACGTCCGCTCCTACGATCTCGCCATGTTTTCCGGAAGGCGTGACCTCGACGAGCGGAATGCCGTTGTCCGCGGCGAGTTTTTTCGCATAAGGGGTGGCGGCAATGCCATCCCCCTTGAGCGACGCGGGGGCAGGGGCGGGCGCGGCCGCGGCTGCGGCTGCCGCGGATTTTGGCGCGGCGGCGGGGGAGGAGGAAGCCGGGGCATCCGGAAGCTTCTCGCCCGGTTCGCCGATCCATCCGATTGTCTGCAGCACCGGCACCGTGGCGCCTTCGGGCACGAGCTGCGCGAGCAGAGTGCCGGTAAAGGCGGAAGGTTCTTCCATGGTGATCTTGTCCGTTTCGATCTCTATCAGAGACTCGTCCTTCTCTACGTGATCGCCAACCTTCTTAAGCCATTTTACCAGTGTACCCTCTTTCATGTCCATGCCGTTTTTCGGCATTATGACTTCAAATGCCATCGAAATCTCCTCCTTATTAGAGAATTTCGCGTACGGCTTCCTCGATACGATCGGGGCCCGTCAGCACGCGCTTTTCCAGCTTGGGGTTGAAAGGAACGGGGCAGAACATGCCGCCCACCCTCTTGATGGGGGCATCCAGATAGTAGAAGGCGTCGCTGTCCGCTATTGTGCTGACGATTTCGCCGCCAAAGCCGCCAAACTCCGTGGCTTCGTGCACAACGACGACTTTCTTTGTCTTCTTTGCGGTTGCGATGACGGCGTCCGTATCCAGCGGGGAAAGTGTGCGCAGATCAAGCACTTCAATTTCCTTGCCGGTTTCGGCCTTGATCTTTTCCGCAACCTCCAACGACATCTGTACCTGCCGGCCGTAGGTGATGATGGACAGATCCTTTCCCTCGCGTTTGATGTCCGCTACGCCCAGGGGGATCGTATATTCTTCCTCGGGGACCATGCCCTTTGTGCGGTAAAGCAGCTTAGGCTCCAGGAAAATGCAGCAATTGTTGTCGCGGATAGCGGTTTTCAGCAGCCCCTTCGCGTCATAGGGGGTGGAAGGAACGATGACCTTCAAGCCGGGCACGTGGCAATACATCTGCTCAAGGGACTGGCTGTGCTGCGCCGCAGCGCCCGTGCCGCCGCCGTGCGCCGTGCGGATGACCATGGGCATCGAGACCTTAGCGCCGAACATATACCGCATTTTCGCGGCCTGGTTGATGATCTGGTCGTAACAGACGGCCATAAAGTCCGAGAACATCAGTTCCACGATGGGGCGCATACCGGTAATGGCCGCGCCGACGCCGGCG
>JAEWWD010000206.1 GCA_023396535.1 Bacillota bacterium | reverse complement strand
TTCATCGGCAAACTGCATGAGCGCATCGGCAACGATGGTATTGAGCACGATGTTGGGGCCTGCGATGGAGAAGGAGGAGCCCAGCATGCGGAACTCGAACTTGTTGCCGGTGAACGCGAAAGGGCTGGTGCGGTTGCGGTCCGTGCTGTCCTTGGGGATATTGGGCAGCACGCGCACGCCCATGGCCATATCGCCCTTATTGGGGGCGAGATAGTCCGCGTCCTGATCGATGGCGTCGACAACGCCCATCAGCTCGTCGCCCAAGAATATGGAGACGATGGCCGGCGGGGCTTCGTTGGCGCCCAGGCGGTGGTCGTTGCCCGCGCTCGCGACGGAGATGCGCAAGAGATCCTGATGCTCGTCGACGGCCTTTATGACGGCGGCGAGGAAGAGCAGGAACTGCTTGTTCTCCATGGGGGAACTGCCGGGATCGAGCAGGTTCACGCCGGTATCCGTGGCGATGGACCAGTTGTTGTGCTTGCCGCTGCCGTTTACGCCCGCGAACGGCTTTTCATGCAGCAGGCAGACAAGCCCGTGGCGCTTGGCGACCTTCTGCATCAGCTCCATTGTGATCTGGTTGTGGTCGGTGGCGATATTGGTATCCGTAAATATGGGCGCGAGCTCGTGCTGCGCGGGCGCGACCTCGTTGTGCTCGGTCTTGGCGAGCACGCCGAGCTTCCACAGCTCCGTGTCGAGATCCCGCATGTAGGCCGCTATGCGCGGCTTGATGGCGCCGAAGTAATGATCCTCCAGCTCCTGGCCCTTGGGCGGGCGGGAACCGAACAGCGTGCGGCCGGTGAAGCGGATATCCGGGCGCAGCTTGAAGAGCTCTTCGTCGATGAGGAAATATTCCTGCTCGGGGCCGACGGTGGATACCACGCGGGTGACCTCGTCATGCCCGAACAGCTTCAATATACGCAGGGCCTGCGTGTTGATGGCCTCCATGGACCTGAGCAGCGGGGTCTTTTTATCGAGCGCGTGGCCGCCGTAGGAGCAGAACGCGGTGGGGATGTACAGCGTGCAATCCTTTATGAAAGCGGGGCTTGTCGGATCCCACGCGGTGTAGCCGCGCGCTTCGAACGTGGCGCGCAGGCCGCCGGAGGGGAAGCTCGACGCGTCCGGTTCGCCCTTTATGAGCTCCTTGCCGGAGAACTCCATGATGATGCTGCCGTCCTTGCAGGGGGAGAGGAAGCCGTCGTGTTTTTCGGCGGTGATGCCTGTCATGGGCTGGAACCAGTGCGTGAAGTGCGTGGCGCCCTTCTCGATGGCCCAATCCTTCATGGCGTTAGCTACCACATCCGCTACGCCGGGTTCGAGATCCAGCCCCATGCGGATGGTCTGCTGCAGCTTGCGATAAGTCTCCTTGGGAAGGCGCGCCTTCATCATCGCGCGGTTGAATACCATGCTGCCGAAAATTTCCCGAACTTCGCTCATACAAAACTCCTCCTCAAATTGCATATAATTTGCATGAATATTCGTAAATCTAAATTTTTAAGGGCACCGTGCCTGTCGCACAGCGCCCTTGCCGTCCTTAAAAATATGTTGTTACTATATCGTAAGTGACGGGCGCTGTCAACGGGGGATTTGCAGGTTGCCATGAATTTCTTTTCAAAAACCCGAACGTTTGGGCACCCATTGCGGGGGTATTTGATGAGCGGCGGCACTAATATGCAGCCAATCCTGCGTTTTCCCCTTCCAGCGCGGCTGTTTACCGCCAACATGGATATATATTATGCTTTCGCGCATCCCCATGTTCTGCTATAATAGTTTGATTGCGAGAAAGTCCTATAGAATATGAACTATTGAGATGATCTCATGCATACAGACTGTTATCCCTCCCTTGGAATTTGAAAGGAATGCTACCGTGGTAAACACAAACAGGCGGGCGCTGCTCGCGCAGGCGGCACTGCTGCTGTGCGGCATACTCTGGGGCAGCGGTTTCGTCGTCATGAAAAACTCGCTGGACTCCCTTCCCATCACCTGGCTGCTTGCGCTGCGGTTTCTCATCGCGGCTATAGCGCTGTGCGCGGTATTGTATAAAAAGATCATCCATGCCGGGCGTACGGCGCTCATAGGCGGCGCGATCTGCGGCACGCTCATGTACGTCGCCTATCTGGTGCAGACGATAGGGCTCAAATACACCACCGCGGGCAACAACGCGTTCCTGACGGCAGTATATGTGGTACTGGTGCCCTTTTTGTGCTGGATCATGAACAAAAAGCGCCCCGCCCTGCGCGAAGTCGCCGCGGGCATTTTGTGCCTGGCGGGCGTGGGATTTATCGCGCTGACCGCGCGCTTCACCGTCAACATCGGCGACGCGGTGACAATACTTTGCGGCGTGCTGTACGCCATGCACATCGTATGCGTCAGCTATTTCACGGAGCGCGGCGTGGACGTACTGCTGCTGACCGCGCTGCAATTCGCTGCGACGGCGCTGGCGGCGCTGCCTGTGGCGCTTGTGTTCGAGCCGTTCCCGTCCGCGGCGACGCTTTGTGTACCGGCGACTTACCTGTCGCTTCTCTATCTGGGCTTTGGGTGCACGCTGCTGGCGCTGGTGCTGCAGAACATCGGCATCCGCTACGCGCCGCCCGCGCACGCCTCGCTGCTCATGAGCACCGAAGCCCTGTTCGGTGCCCTGTTCGGCGTACTTTTCCTGCAAGAGCCTGTGAGCGTCCGCTTCGGCGTTGGCGCGGCGCTCATCATAGGTTCCATCGTAATCAGCCAAACCGGACAACATGCGCGGAGCCAATCCGCCTGCGCCGCCGTATCGGAAGGGCGGTAAATCTGAAAATGTATTTCCGCAAGGAGGGCTTGCTATTTAGCTTGCTGATAAACTTACCTTAGGGGGAATGGGGGATCGCAATCCCCCATTTTCATTCAAAATTGGCGATTCAGTCGCCGATTTTGTGGGAGAATGCCGCCATGAGCGGCATTCTAACCTTCAGAAAACCCACTGATAAAGTCCGAAGGACTTTGTCAGTGGCTTGAGCCGCGCGCCCGCAAGGAGGGCGCGCGGTTTTTTATGCTTTTTTCAAAGATCAATATCCATATGTTGACACAAAACTGTATTATGCATATAATACAGTTAGATATTCAATCCCCCGTCTGTACGCCGCCCGGCGCACAGGCGGCAAGAAGGTGCTGCGCTTGGATTTTGCCGTCCTCAGGCTGCATGAACGCGAGCCGGTGTACCAGCAGCTCGTCACATACGTCAAACGCTGTGTGGCGGGCGGCGAGGCAGCGGACGGCGAAAGCCTGCCTTCGCGGCGGGAGCTGGCGGCGCTTCTAGGCATCAACCCCAACACGGCGCACAAGGCCTACCGGCAACTGGAGGACGAAGGGTATGTGCAGACGCCCCGCAACGCGTCCTCCCGCCTTTGCGTGACGGAGGAGCTCAAAGAACGCGCCAAAGAGGAGCTCAGCCACGCGTTCGTGCGCGCGTTTGTCGCGCAGGCCAGGGAAAACCGGCTAAGCAGGGAGCGGCTCATCGCGCTCATCGACCAACACTGGGAGGACGGCGAATGAAACAATCCAGAATACAGGCATTCACGCAAAGCGGCTACTATAAGCTCACGCGGCGGCTCATGCCCGAAACGCTCAAAACCTGCGCGCTGCTGTTCGCTATGCTGTGCGTATTCGGCTCCGCAAAACTCTACGGCGGGTTCGGCGGGTACAGCATGCTCTTCGTCTCCTACCCCTATCTGATGCCCTATGACGCGCTGCTGCAGACTACGGGCGTGTACGTCGTGTTCTTTGGCGCACTGGCGGTATTCCTCGTCGCAAGCACACTGCGCATCCACCGCGACATTTACCGGGGCAAGGGCGTCTATACGGTGATGACGCTGCCTTTCCCCCGCCGTCACGTGTTTTTCGCCTACTGCACGGCGGGCGTGCTGGGCATACTGCTGCTGTGGGCGGCGCAGGTTGCGCTGCTGCTGCTGTGGTATCCCATACTCACGGCGGCGTGTCAGAATCTCTTCGCAAAAAGCGAGCTGTACCAGACCGCCGCCATCACGCTCTATCGCACCAACGGGCTGTTCCTTGCCGCCGTGCGGGGCCCGCTGTTCAAGCTGCTGCTGCCCATGACGGCGCTCGAATGGCTCTCCACGCTGCTGTTCGCGCTGACGCTCGGGTGCCTGCCAGCGTACCTGCTCATAGGCGAGCGCAAACGCGCGTCGTGGGTATTCGCGTTCCCGGTCGTACCCATGCTCGGCACGGCGGTCGTCCACCGCTGGTCCTGCGCGACGGGGGAATACGGCTACAGGGGGCTGTATTCGCTGCACATTGCGGACGGGCGGACGGCGTTTATCGTTTCCGCCGCGCTCGCGCTCGCCCTGCTCGCGTTCATGCTCTGGCGCGGCGTACACAACTGCAACCGCGACGGGAACCTGTAGGGGAGGCAGACTATGAAAGCATTTATCCGCCGCCACATCGCGCCCCTGTGCCTGCTGCTGTGCGTAACGGTATTACTCGCGGCATTCCTCGGCATGCGTCTGAGCGCGGACACGGGCACATACGCGCTCGTCCATAAATCCGGCGACGCGACGCAACTGAACGACTTGCGCATACGCCTGGTACAGGAGGACGGCTGGCACGAACAGTACATTACGCTCGACGGCGGCGCGCTGACCCACCGGTTTTCCGCCGTGCCGCCTTACGCGAATACGATCGTTACGACGTATATGCCCAGCCAGGATTTCACGGAGGACCCGGAAGCCGATGTACGCGCGGAGGTATCCACGTTCCTGGATAGCCAATACGAACGGCAGGAAACCCTGCGCGACGTCATGACCCGCCATGCCGACCGCGCGCGGCTGAGCATGGAACTGAATAAACCAGGCACGGGCAGGTCGCAGACCGTACGCATTCTGACCGGCCTTTACGTGCAGGACGACGCGCACCCGTTCGTATCCACATTCGAGCGGTTCCGGTACCGTTACGCCCCCGGCGAGGCGGGCGGGGAAAGCCGGGAGGACGTCGGCGCTTACGACGAACTCAGTTTTGAGATGCCCGATACCCGGTACCAAATCGACGGCGGGCGCGCCTACGACCTGATCGCAACGGACGCGCAGGGCCGCGTGTATTTCACGCCCGCCGTGCTCCCCGGCATGCAGGGCGAGAGCGCCGTTTACCGCGTGGAGGAATGGAGCAAATACGACTACTCCACACAGCCCGCCTACCGGGACGGCTACGAATACTCTCTTCCCTACGCCGCGGCGGAGCGCGGTAAAGCGGCTAAGATCGCTTCGTTCCCCGTACAGGATACGACCATGCTGCGGCTGGATATCGCGGAAGACCGCGTCTGCCTGCTGTCTATCGAGGGCGGCACGCTCACATTCCGCGCCTACGCAATAGACGGCGCGCTCATCGCGCAAACGCCGCTGTTCGCTCTCGACCCGGACACATCCTATTCGACGGGGCTCCACAGCAACCGCGACGGCGACTCCGCCATGCTTTGCTACGCACTGTATACGCGCGATGAAACGGGGTATTCCATACTGCACACCCTCGCCTGCGTGGAGCTTACCTCCTCCTCCGCCGCGCTCCGCTCGCGCATAAGGCCGGACTTCGATTTTATTGACAACGCGTTCTTCGGCGGCAGATGGGCGCTGCTGCGCATTGAGGGGGCCGAGCGGGACGGCAAGCAGGACTCCCTGTATTCCCCGCTGCGCTATACGCTGGAGCTTCTTGACGCAGACGGCGGCAGCCTGTACGCCGGGGAAATCGTGACCGACGCGCCAGAGGACCAGTTGCAGTATTACGGCAGGACCGTAGAGAACACGACGGGCGGGACGCTGCGCTTTTCGCCCGGCAGAATGCTGCGCTTCGCCGACGACCCCATATCCGGGAGGTAATCCATGCTGGAAGCTATTGATATTCTGTATTCCTACCCTGACGGGCCCTTCGCACTGCGCGGGGTGAGCTTTTCCATTTCGCCGGGCGAAATCGTGGGGCTCATCGGCGAGAACGGCGCGGGCAAAACCACGCTCATCAAATGCCTGTTCGGGCTGTATAAGCCGGACGACGGCAGTGTGCTTGTGGACGGGGAGAGCGGCGAGCGCACCCGCGAACAGCTTGCCTACGTCAGCGGGCAAGGCGCTTCCTTCTCGCTGTACACGCCGCTTGAGGCGGGGGAATTCCTCGCGGAGTTTTACCCGCGCTTCGAGATGGAAAAGTACCGCCGCCTGCTGCGTTTTTTTGAGCTGCCGGATCGGCCCGTGCGCCATATGTCCACCGGGCAGCGCGCGCAGGCCGAGCTTGCGGCGGGGTTCTGCCGGGGAACGGCGTACATTCTCATGGACGAACCCTTCGCCAACAAGGACGCGTTTACCCGCCAGGACTTTTTGAAGCTGATGGCGGGCGGCCTGGGCGACGAACAGGCCATACTGCTCAGCACGCATTTGATACAGGAGGCGGAGCCCGTCATCAGCCGCGCGCTCATACTGCACGAGGGCAGGATAGCGCGGGATATCGACATGGAGGAACTCCGCGAGAGCGGCCAAACTCTTCTGGACATATTCGCACAAGTCACGGGCTACGACCCCAAACGCGCGGCAAGATTATTTGCACAGTAGTCAAAAAAGTGGAAGCGTCCACTTTTTCGAAGGTTTACAAGAACCGCCTGCATCATAGATGCGGCCGGCGGTTCCTGCAAGGAAAGCCTTGCGCGGCAAGGCTTCCCGCTCGCGACGTGCACGCCGTCGCGAGCGAATAAAGCCTACACCGACCGAAGGCCCAAGGCTTATAATCCGTCATTTTGCGGCGACATGCGCGGCGCAAAATGACACCTTGCAGTGCAAGTTGGTGCGACAGGCTTCCTGCGAAGCAGGAAACCGAGCGCCAATTTGCGCTGGAAACCTCGGCAAAGCGCCATCGGCGCTTTGCCGAAACTCAAAAAAGTGGCGAAAGCCACTTTTTTGATGCAAACGCCCTTCTCCAGTAAAGGACGTTTGCGGGGGGAGAGGGGTTCCGGGGAGCCTCCCCGGAGGGTATGCAATAGGCGGATAAGAGAACGAATTACCCGCCGAAAGAAGATATCCTGCGACTGCCGCCGCGCTATCCGGCGGACCGTCCGCAAATCCAGCCTGTATTTGCGGACGGCCTATATCGAAGCGCTGACGCGCCGGTCTACTGCCGGGTATACCGTACGACGGGGTTGCGGGCGGCGCGGGATTCATCCGGCCTGCCCACGGGGGTGGTGACGGGCGCTTTGTGCAGCTCGTCGGGGTTGGACTTGGCGATTTGCGCTATCTCCAGCATGGCGGCGACGAGCTGATCCAGCTCCTCGCGGCTTTCCGTCTCGGTCGGCTCGAACATCATGGCTTCGTGCACGATGAGCGGGAAGTAGATTGTGGGCGGATGGAACCCGCGGTCGATGAGCGACTTGGCGATATCCAGCGTGCGCACGCCCTTCTCCATCAGCTCGCCCGGGGTCAGCACACACTCGTGCATGCAGATGCGGTCATGCGCGATGCCGTACGTACCCTTGAGGGAGTGCTGCACGTAGTTGGCGTTGAGCACGGCGTTTTCGCTGGCTTCCTTGAGGCCCTCGCCGCCCAGCGAGAGTATGTACGCGTACGCACGCACCAGCACCGAGAAGTTGCCGTAGAACGCCTTAACGCGGCCGATAGAAAGCGGCCTGTCGTAATCCGGCAGCGCGTCGCCGCCGTCATGCGCAAACACGACGGGACGGGGCAGGTAGGGAATGAGCTCCTTCTTCACGCCCACCGGGCCGGAGCCGGGGCCGCCGCCGCCGTGCGGGGTGGAGAACGTTTTGTGCAGGTTGAGGTGCACCACGTCGAAGCCCATGTCGCCGGGGCGCGCAATGCCCATGATGGCGTTGGCGTTCGCGCCGTCGTAGTACAGAAGACCGCCCGCCTTGTGCACGATATCCGCTATTTCGAGTATGTTGCGCTCGAACAGGCCCAGCGTGCTCGGGTTGGTCAGCATGAGGCCGGCCGTCTTATCGCTCAGGTGCGCTTTGAGCGCCTCGAGATCCACGCCGCCGTCCGGCGCGGATTTGAGCTCCACCGCCTTAAAGCCCGCAAGCGCCGCCGAAGCGGGGTTGGTGCCGTGCGCGGCGTCGGGGATGAGCATTTCCACGCGGTCCATATCGCCGCGCGCCTCGTGGTACGCCTTGATGATCATGAGCCCGGTCAGCTCGCCGTGCGCGCCCGCCGCGGGCTGCAGGGTGAACTTATCCATGCCCGCGACTTCGCAAAGCTGCTTATCGAGCTCGCTTATCAGGGTGAATGCGCCGACAAGGTCGCTCTCCTCCAGCAGCGGGTGCAGATCGTTGAAGCAGTTACTTAGCTCCTCGTTGATCTTGGGGTTGTACTTCATGGTGCAGGAGCCCAGGGGATAGCTGCCGTTGTCCACGCCGAAATTGCGGCGGGACAGGCCGGTGTAGTGGCGTACCAGCCCTATTTCGGAGAGCTCGGGCAGCGGAAGGGGCTCGCCCAGCAGCTCCGCGGGCAGTAAATTATCGAGCTGCGGCACGTCCAGCGCGGGCAAATCCGACGCGCGGCGGCCTTTATGGCTCAATTCAAACAGAAGGGGGACTGTGCTTCTCATTTGGCGCTCACCTCCAGTGCGTTGAGGAATGCGTCGATCTCCTCGCGCGTGTTGGCTTCCGTCGCGCAGTAGAGTATGCCGCCGTCCTGATCAAAGTAGCGGTTCAGCCTGAGGCCGCCGATAAAGCCGCGGCTCCTGAGCTTGGCGTTGAGCACGGCCGGGTCCTTCGCGCCGTCGACGACGAACTCATGGAAGAAGGGCGTGTTCGCATAGCGCGCGCGCATGCCTTTTATGGCGAGTATGCCGTCGCGCAGGTAGTGCGCCTTTTGCAGGCACTGTGCGGCGACCTCGCGCATACCCTCGGGGCCCATGGCGGCAAGGTATATGCCCGCCGAAAGCGCGCACAGGCTCTGGTTGGAGCAGATGTTGGAGGATGCTTTTTCGCGGCGGATGTGCTGCTCGCGCGCCTGCAGCGTCAGCACAAACGCGCGGTTGCCCTCGTGATCCTCCGTCTGGCCGACGATGCGGCCGGGGAGGTGGCGTATATACTGCTGTTTGGCCGTCATGAAGCCGAGGTACGGGCCGCCCGCGCCAAGGGGCAGGCCGAGAGGCTGGCCGTCGCCCACGCAGATATCCGCGCCGAGCTCGCCGGGACGCTTGAGAAGGCCGAGCGACGTGGGGTTGACCACCGCCACCAGCAGAGCGCTCCCCGCGTGCAGGATGCCCGCAGCCGTATCCAGCCGCTCGATGCAGCCGTAGAAGTTGGGGCTCTGTACGAGCGCGCCCGCCGCGCCCGCGGCTTTCTGCTCCAGAACGGCGTAATCGGTGAGGCCTTCCGCCGTCAGGGGGATTTCCTCAAGCTCAAAGCCCACGAACCGCGCGTAGGTTTTGATTGTCTCCACATACTGCGGGTTGAGACCCGCGGAGTAGAGCACTTTGCTCTTGCGCGTCGCGCCGCGCAGCATGACCATGGCTTCCGCGCAGGCCGTCGCGCCGTCGTACACGGAGGCGTTGGACGCGTCGAGCCCCGTCAGCTCGCACATGAGCGTCTGGTACTCGAATATGCTCTGCAGCATGCCCTGGCTCATTTCGGCCTGATAGGGCGTGTAGGCGGTGTAGAACTCCGAGCGGGAGGTAATTGCCGGTATGACGGCGGGGATGTGGTGGCGGTAAGCGCCCGCGCCCCGGAACAGGGGCAGTTCGCCCGCGTCGCCGACGAGGGAGTTCACGATGCGCCGTACTTCCGCTTCGCTTTTGCCCTTAGGCAGGTTGAGCGGCCTATTCAACCGCGCTTTTGCCGGGATATCCGCGAACAGCTCTTCCATGCTGTTGAGGCCGATGGCCTTGAGCATGTCGAGCCGCTCCTCCGGCGTGTTGGGAACATAGCTTCGCATACGCCCTCCGTCCTCAGCCTTCGCTCTCTACAAACGCGTCGTAAGCGGCGGCGTCCAGCAGCGCGCTCTCGTCGATTGCGCTCACCTTGAACAGCGCGATGAAGTTGTCGTACGGGGCTTCGTTCAAAAGCTCGGGCTGGGCTTCCAGCGCGCCGTTGACTTCGAGAACGCTGCCGCCCACCGGCGTGAATACGTTGGATACCGCTTTGACGGACTCAACCACCGCGAAGCTCTCGCCCGCCTTGATATCGGCGCCGACGGCCGGGAGTTCCACAAACACGATGTCGCCCAGCGCTTCCTGCGCGTGCGCCGTGATGCCAACGCGGGCGTTTTCGCCCTCGAGAATAACCCATTCATGGTCCTTGGTGTATTTGCGATCCGTAGGTGTCATATGCGTTTCCTCCTTTTATTTTGGATGAACTGTTCTGGTTTTTGTTCAGCCGTATTTAGTATTCTGCAAAAGCCGCGCGGAATTCGCCCGGCGGCTTACTTGCCGCGCTTATAGAAGGGCAGCGGGACGATCTCGGCCTTGAGCGCGCGGCCGCGCACCAGTATATCGAGGGTACCGGCCTGCGCCGCGTCCTTCTCGACGATAGCCATGGCGTAGTTGCCGCCCAGCGTGGGCGCGGGAGAGCCGGAAGTGGTATGCCCGACGACTTTGCCGTTTTGTGCTACGTCCATATGCTCGCGCGCGATGCCGCGATCGATGAGCTTGAGGCCTATGCGCACGCGGGCGGGCTCGCTAAGGAGCGCTTCGCGGCCTATGAAAGCGGGTTTTGCGAGCTTGATGGCAAAATCCAGCCCGCACTCGCGGGGGGTGATCTCCTGAGTCAGTTCATGGCCGTAGAGCGGCATGCTGGCTTCAAAGCGCAGCGTGTCGCGCGCGCCCAGCGCGCAGGGCAGCGGGCGTACGCCGTCCGCCTCGGCTTTGAGCAGCGCGGCGTGGAGCTTCATGCCGTCCTTGGCGGCGCAGTACAGCTCGAACCCGTCCTCGCCCGTGTAGCCGGTGCGGGAGACAAGCGCCTTTACGCCGCAGACCGTAAGCTCGGGCACGAAGGTATAGTTCTTGGCGGGAAGCGCGGCGGAGCACAGCGGCGCGAGGATAGCTTCCGCCTTGGGGCCCTGCAGGGCAATCTGCGCCCAGTTGGCCGAGTCGTTTTTGAGCTTGACGTTGTAGCCCGCGGCATGCTCCTGCATCCAGTCGAAGTCCTTATCCGTGTTGGAAGCGTTGACCACGACGAGGTACTCTTCATCCGAGAACTTGTAAACCAGCACGTCGTCCACCGAGCCGCCGTCGGGGTAGCACATGACGGAATACCGGCAGCGCCCCGGCGTCATATTGGTGAAATCGTTGGTGAGCAGATTCTGCAAAAACGCAAGCGAATCCGGCCCCGTAACGAACACCTCGCCCATGTGCGACAC
>JAEWWD010000124.1 GCA_023396535.1 Bacillota bacterium | reverse complement strand
GCTTTAACGATACGTTCCGCCGCCTGTATCCCGATAAGGAGAACGCTTATACCTGGTGGAGCTATATGTTCAATGCGCGCAAGAATAACGTGGGTTGGAGGATAGATTATTTCATCGTATCCGAACGGCTGATGCCGCATGTGCGGGACAGCTTTATTTTAGCCGAGGTGGAGGGCAGCGATCACTGCCCGATAGGGCTTTTGCTGGAGGAATAGCATGCGGCTGAT
Source organism: Bacillota bacterium (assembly GCA_023396535.1). GTDB lineage: Bacteria > Bacillota > Clostridia > Christensenellales > CAG-138 > JAEWWD01. The sequence continues at coordinate 4,875 of JAEWWD010000124.1, read as the reverse complement.
ACTTGCATCGCAGTCTCCACGAAGGCGGGAGCTGCTAGCGCTGATGGGGTTGACGTTCGACATCGTCGTGAGTGAAGTGGAAGAAACCGTGCCCGAGAATATCGGGCCGGGCGAGCTTGTGGAGCAGCTCGCGCTCGATAAGGCGCAGGCTGTGCGGGAATTGCACTCGGAAGCCTGCGTAGTCGGCGCGGATACCATCGTGTATATCGATGGGGATATTATGGGCAAGCCGAGCGACGACGCGGATGCCGCGCGCATACTGAACCGGCTGCAGGGCCGTACGCATACGGTGTATACCGGCGTTGCCGTGCTGACGCCCGGCAGGACCGATGTCCGCCATGACGCGACGCGCGTGACGTTTGCGCCCATGTCCGAGGAGGAGATTGCCTGGTATGTTGGCACGGGCGAGCCGCGCGACAAGGCCGGCGCCTACGGCATACAAGGCCCCGGCGGCATGTTCGTGGAGCGCGTGGAGGGTAACTATTTTACCGTGATAGGTATGCCGCTGCCGCTTTTGTACCGCATGCTTCAAAGTGCGGGCGCGATTGTTTTGTAAGGAGGGGAAAAACGATGTCCATAGCCAATTTTTCCGGCGGTGCGATCTGCCTGCTGTTCGCGTGGATTCTGCTGCGGTTTAAGGCCGTCGGCCTGATTGCCGGCTATAATACGGCGAGCTTGGAAGAACAGGAAAAATACGATAAGAACAAGCTTGCCAAATACACCGGGCTGATGCTGCTGTATATGGGGGGCGACTTGGTATTGTTCGGCCTTTTGTATCTGATACTGCCGTCCATGTTGCTTTTCTGGGTATCCTGGGGCATTTTTCTTGCGATCTGCCTGGGCGGCGTGGTTTATATGAATACGGGTAAACGCTGTTACAAAGACGAATACAAATGAACGAGAGAATAGAAGAAAAACTGAAACTGCTGCCGGGCGACCCGGGCGTGTACAAAATGTACGACGCATCCGGTACGGTGATTTACGTCGGCAAGGCGGTCTCCTTGAAAAACCGTGTACGGCAGTACTTTCAGTCCGCCAAAAACCACCCGCCCAAAGTGGCGGCGATGGTTTCGCATATCGACGATTTTGAGACGATACTCACAAAAAACGAAACGGAAGCGCTGACGCTGGAGAGCAACCTGATCAAGCAGCTCCAGCCGCGCTATAACATACTGCTCAAGGATGACAAGCATTTTCCCTATGTCCGGGTGGATATGAAACAGGATTTCCCGCGCATAGAGGTGGTGCGCCGCATAGCGAAGGACGGGGCGCGGTATTTGGGGCCGTATCTTTCCGGCCTCGCGCTGCGGGACGCGCTCAATGTCGTGCGGGAGCATTTCCCTGTTCGCCATTGTAAAAAGGATATGCATAAGGCCATCGCGCGGCGAGAGAGACCCTGCCTGATGTACCATGTCGGCAAGTGCTGCGCGCCCTGCTCGGGCGGGATAACGCGTGAGGAATACCACATGCTGCTCGAACAGGTCTGCTCTTTTTTGGAGGGCAACACGGACTCCGTACTGCGCGAGCTTACGGAACAGATGCTATCCGCTGCGGACGCCATGGAATTCGAGCGCGCCGCCCATATCCGGGACAGTATCGCTGCAATCCGCTCCCTCGGTGAGAAACAGCACGCCATTGCGACAAAGGGTGCGGAACAGGATGTGTTTGCATTCTGTGAGATGGAAGGCGAGTCGATGGTATTCGCTGTGTTTGTGCGCGGTGGAAAAGTGGTCGGTACCGAGCGTTACGCTATGACCAACATTCCGGATGCTTCGGAGGACGAAGGGGCTTCCGAAGCCATGGCCGCGTTCCTCAAACAATATTACGCTGACGCCGCAAGCATACCGCCTGAAATACTGCTGTACGCGCCGGCGGCGGAATCTGAGGCGATAGAGACATGGCTGAGCGAGCGCCGTACCCGGCGCGTACATATCCTCGTGCCGCAGCGTGGCGAGAAGCGCGATTTGACGGAGCTTGCCCGCCGCAATGGGATGGACTGCCTGGAGAAGGAACAAAAGCTGCGCCGCCGCGCCTGGGAGCGCGGGGAAGGCGCGCTTGCCTCTCTTTCCGCCATACTGGGATTGGAAACGCTGCCGTCCCGCATGGAGTGCTTCGACAACTCGCATATTCAGGGGCGGGATACGGTATCCTCCATGGTCGTGTTTGTGGACGGCGCGCCCGCGCCCAAGGAATACCGTAGGTTTCGCATCAAAACGCAGACGGAAGGCGATGATTACGCCGCCATGCACGAGGCGCTTTCCCGCCGCTTTGCCCGCGCGATGGAAGGAGACGTGCGTTTTTCTGCGCTTCCTGACCTGCTCGTCATCGACGGCGGACGCGGGCAGCTCAATGTGGCGCTGGAAGTGCTGGAGGAATACGGGCTATCGCATCTCGATACCATAGGCCTTGCGGAGCTGAGCGAATCCATCTATCTTCCCGGTGTGGAGGAGCCCGTTGTGCTGGAGCGTAACAGCCCCGCGCTGCATCTGCTGCAGCGCCTGCGGGACGAGGCGCACCGATTCGCTATCACCTATCACCGCAGTCTGCGCGGCAAAAACGCGCTGTATTCCAGGCTGGACGAAATACCGGGCGTGGGCGGCAAGCGCAAACGCATACTCTTCGACGCGTTTCCCACGCTCGACGCCATGCAGTCCGCGGACGAAGCTGCACTTTGCGCCCTGTCCGGCATAGATAAACGCACCGCACATGCGGTCTATCGGTATTTCCATCCCGAGACGGAAAAACCGCAAGCCGGTTCGGGGTTGGACTCGGAGCCTGCCCAATTGCCGGAGGACATGCCGGTGGAATAATCGATTTAACTGGATTTGCTCTATCGAAAGCCGTTTCTCTTATGAGGGACGGTTTTTTTAAGCTAATAAAGCGTCGAATTAAAATAATTGATATTATTATTGAAATAATCAATTTTATTATTGACATATCAAAGAATGAGGAATATGATATCGGCATAAGGAGGAAATGCAAATGCAATACCAACCGCCATCCAAATGTCCGGTCTGCGCAGGGGAACTGCGCATCACGAAGCTAAGCTGCCCGAAGTGCAAAACGGAGCTGAGCGGGAGCTTCCCGCCCTGTAAATATTGCTCGCTGGATGAAAAGCAGCAGCTTTTCATGGAAACGTTTTTGAAGTGCAGGGGTAACATCCGGGAGGTTGAAAAAGCGCTCGGCATCTCTTACCCCACTGTCAAGGGATTGCTGGAGGAACTGCTTAATACGCTGTTTCCGGGAGAGCGGCCCGCCGAACACGCAGCGGAAAGCGTTTCCGAAGTGCTCGACAAACTGGAAAAAAAAGAAATCACCGCCGCAGAGGCGGCAAAAATACTCAAACAATTGAAAGGGGAATAAAAAATGGAAGACTCAAGCAGGGCAAGGATACTCAACATGCTTAAAGACGGCGCCATCACCGTGGAGGAAGCAGAAGAACTGCTGCGTTCGCTGGAAACAAAACAACCTGAGCCGGAACCCATCGCGTTGAAGGATACCCGTGGCCGCAAGAACAAAAAGCTGCGCGTGCAGGTGGATACGGGCGAGAATGAAGGCAAGGCCAAGGTAAACGTCAACGTGCCGGTTTCGCTTATCAAAACGCTGGGGCCGGTCATAGCGAAAAACCTGCCCGCCGAGGCAAAAACGGAAATGGATAAAGCCGGCGTGGACCTTGTCGCCATTATGGAGAGCATAGAATCCCTCATTGACAGCGGGCTGGAAGAGGATATCGTAAACGTAGACGTGGGCGATGGCCCGGATATGGCGAAGGTACGCGTCTATGTCGAATAGGCCGGCGCTGCTGCTTATTATCAGCGTCAGGGTAGAGGGAAAATCCAAAGTACGCTTGTTCCTTCCCCTGCCGCTATGGGTTGTGCTGGCTCTGCTCGATGTTTTGGATGATTTTGCGGAACTCGCGGCGCTGTTCTGCGGGAATGTCAGCTACCGCACGGCGGACGGCGGGAAACAGACGGCTCCCGCCGCGCTGCGCACGGTGTCCGGCATATTGACCGGCTGCATGTGGGAACTGGCGTTTGAAACCGGGCCGCTGGATATGGTCGATATCGACGTAAAAGGCGCAAAAGGCCCGGTCAAAGTCAAAGTACTCACGCGCTGAGGAGGATACTACCATGAAACTTATATTAAAATGGCTGATTTGCTTTGGCGCGTTTGCCGCCGCAGCGGCGCTTTTTCCGGGCCAAATGACGAGCGGCGCCTGGCAATTGGCGGTCGCGGCTCTTATACTGTGGCTGCTGAATCTGCTTGTCCGGCCGCTGCTGCAGGTCATATGCCTGCCTGCCACAATGATTACGTTCGGCCTGTTCTATTTTGTGGTCAACGCGTGGATGGTCGGACTCACCGACGCCATGCTGCCCTTCCTGTATGTGAACGGGTTCTGGCTGCGCCTGTTCGTGGCGTTCCTCGTTTCAGTGGGCAACGCCGTGCTGATAGGGGCGAGGCATAAGCGCAATGCCGCGTAAAGGAGTATATCATCGTGATGAAATTGCAGTAAAGGCCGCCATATCTGGCGGCCTTTACTAGTACACATGGTTTGAACACGCTCTATTGCATCAAGCTGAGCACGGCTTCGGAATACGCCGCCGGGTCGTCGGGCATCATGCCTTCCAGCAGTTGTGCCTGCGCATAAAGTATTTCCGTATACGACTTGAGCTTCTCCTTATCCCCATCAAGCTTTTTCAGAGTCTCAAATACGGCGTGATCGGGATTGATCTCCAGCACGCGCTCGGCTTTCACATCGTGGTCGCCGGGCAGTTTGTTCAACACCTTCTCCATTTCAATGGAAAGCGCGCCGTCGGCGGCCAGGCAGACCGCGTGCGACTTGAGCCGGCTGGATACGCGCACGGCCTTCACGCG
>JAEWWD010000036.1 GCA_023396535.1 Bacillota bacterium | reverse complement strand
CCGTTGTTCACATCTTCCGCCGTATAAAAATCGCGAATGGATATATCGAATTCGCGGATGAGTTGCTCGCAAAGCGCGGCGGCCTCCCCGCAGGATACGATGGCTACGAAATCATCCCCGCCGACATGTCCTAAGAACGCGCCCTCGGGGATCGCTTCGGCAATCGCGCGGGCAAGGTGCTTGATCACGCGGTCGCCGTTTTCAAACCCATATACGTCGTTGTACGCTTTGAAATGGTCGATATCAAAGTACAGTACGTGGCCCTCCCTCCGCTCGAACAGAAGCGCAGCGAGGGCCTTTTCGATGGCCATATTGCCGGGCAGCGCCGTCAGCGGGTTGAGCTGCGTGGCGTTGTTGACCTCTATCTCTATGGTTTTGTTCAGAAGATCCCTTATGGTGACGATGCCGTAGTACCGGCCCTGCGCCGTTACGGTGATAAAATCGTATACGCTGTTGTCTTCGCGGGACATGGCGAGCTTGCCCGCGAGCGTGACGGGCGTTTTATAATCGAGGGCGAGAAATTCCCGGTTCATGATGCAGGAAATGTTCTTTTTCGCGTACAGACTGTAGCCGTATACGCCGGCCACGGACGCGTTTACCATATTCCGCGTAACGATGCCTTTTACCACGCCGTCGGAGGTAACGCAAAAACCCTGTATATCCGGCGAGCGCTGCAGCATGTCGTACGCTTCGCGCACCATGACGCGCTCATTCACGGCGGCGGTGGGGATGGCGAGGTTGCCAATGAACACGTCCGACAGGCTGTAGCCGTACATGTAATTCTTTTTCGCGTTGATATCGGCGATAGTGGAGGCCACGGCGGGGTCCGGCGGGGCGATGCGGCAATCGGGACGCTTTATGAAATAGCCCTGCCCGTAATGCACGCCTATGTGGATGAGCGTTTCCAGCTCCGCGCGCGTTTCAATGCCTTCGGCGATGAGGCTGGTGCCTGTGATTTTGGCGAACTCCTGCATGCTGCGCACCAGAGCCTGTTTGACGGTGTTCTGGTCGATGCCGCGTATGAGCTGCATATCCAGCTTGAGAAAATGCGGCCGCACGTCGGATATGAGGTTGAGCCCGGAATATCCGGCGCCCGCGTCGTCGATGGCGATTTTATACGCCTGCCCCTTATAGTAATGGATCGCCTCCATGAATTCGGACATGTTGGTGAAGGCTGTGCGCTCGGTGATCTCGAATATGACGTGGTCGGGGTCCATGCCGAACTGTCTGAGGTATTCCCGCGTGAAACCCTTCTGGAATTTCGCGTCTTCGATGACGCTGGGGTTGACATTAAGGAAAAGCATGGTTTCCATCCGCGCGCGCTGCATGGCGGAAAGCGCCTTGGCGCGGCACAGCCGCTCCAGCTCCCATATTTCGCGGATCTCCTCGGCTACCATGAACAGCACGTCCGGGGCCTCCATGGCTGTGCCGGCGGGTCCGCGCGAAAGCGCCTCGTACCCCAGCACCGAGCCGTCCCGAAGCGAGACGATAGGCTGGAATACCGATACGATGTCTTCCTTCTCAATGATTTCACGCAGTTGCTGTTCTAACATGGGCTTATTCGCCTCGCTAAGCGTACTGTACATGCAATATCCTCAATGCCCTGCCGAGAGGGTAATTTTCCGATTATTTTCCACTTCGATTATACAAATATATCGGTGTTATAACGAGACCTATAACCCGTTCGCCGGTAAAGCCTTAATAAAATCCATGTAAAACAGCCTGTTGCAGGAGCGGCTTAATCAGTGAACAAAAAAACAGGATGGTTCCCCATCCTGCTGTGCGACCGTGTTATATCCCAACAATTCCCAAAACGATATGGGGCTACACCCTTTCCAGTATCCACCGAATCGCATCGTCTATGACCTCGTCGCGGCAATACTCGTTGAATATCTCGTGGTACAGCCCGCCGTAAATCTTTAACTGCCGGTCGGGCGAGGAGATTTTGCCGAAGAAATCGATGCTGTCCTGCGTGCTGACCAGCGCGTCCTGCTCCCCGTGCAGTATCAGCACGGGGTATTCAAAAGCCGAAAGCTGTTCACCAAGCCAAGATATGCCGCGCGTGATTTCGTAGCACAGCCCCGTCGTAAACGTCTTGGTGTTGTAGTCGTCGGCGATATAGTCCTCCACCACGGCGGCAACGGAGCAAACGCCGTCGCCCAGTTCGTTGGGAAGCTGCATGTGCGGGTCCAATCCCGGGGGGACGCCCGCTATGAGGCCTATGGTATCGTGCGTAAGCGCGCCGCTCAATACGATGCCGCGCGCCTTATCCGGGTATTTCACGCCGAACAGCGCGGCGCAGAAGCCGCCCATGCTGTGCCCTACGATAAACAGCGGGATGTCCGGGTACTCGGCCATAACTGTATCCACAACCGCGTTGAGGTCGCCGGACATATCCGTAAAATCGCGGTAATACGTGCGCTCTCCTTCGGACCGGCCGTGGCCGCGGTGATCGAACCGGTAGGTGCCTATACCGTATTCATGGAAACGCGCGGCGAGATAGTCGTACCGGCCCTGATGCTCGCACAGCCCGTGTATGATCACGGCTATCGCGCGGCAGTGTTCCGGTACCTCGGCCTTCAGATACATCAGGGTGGAATCAAACGATTCAAGCATGCGCGCCGACATGACAAAGGCCCCCCCTTCTTTACTTGTGCTGCCTGACAAATTGAGTGCATATGCGTATACACATACGTAGATACCACTATTATACAGCGCGCCGTGAATATGGTCAATCGCCCCGGATTTTCCGTGGGATATATTGCCGGATATTGTTACGACGGCGTCAAGGCCGTGTAAAACGTGCCTGCCGCTATGCAAGAGGGGTCGAAACCGCTTCCCTGCGCATGGACGGGATGGTATACTGGAACGGTATACGTCCATCGACGATTGAGGGGGAAACGCCATGACGAGCGGGATGAATTTCTGGGACGCCGGGACATGGAAGCTCATGGTAGAGCTGACCATACTGCTGGTGGGCATGCTGACGGCCAACATGCTGCGGCGGCTCATACGCCCGTTGCGGCAGTCGCTGATCCCCAGTTCGGTGCTGGGCGGGTTTCTGGTGCTGATCGCAAGCTCGATTTACCATAAGGCGACGGGCGAGTTTCTTTTTACCAACGTCACGATGGAAACGCTGACCTATCACGGCCTGGGCCTGGGGTTCGTTGCGCTGGCGCTCAAAACGTCCGAACGCCAGCAGGATAAGAGCCGGAGGGTGGATATTTTCAACACGGGCCTTACGGTGGTATCCTCCTACCTGCTGCAGGGGGCCGTCGGTCTGGCCATTACGCTGGGGCTTTCCTATCTGCTGCACAACTGGGCAGCCTCCGGCCTGCTGCTGCCCATGGGCTATGGGCAGGGGCCGGGGCAGGCGTACAACTGGGGCAACATATACGCCAACGCAACGAATTATCCGGCGTTTCCCGGCGGCGCGAGCTTCGGGCTGACCGTGGCGGCGATGGGCTTCGTATTTTCGGGCCTGGGCGGCGTTTACTACCTGAATAAGATGAAGCGCGAGGGCCGCGTGAAAAAGATGGTGCTCAACGCCGACGAGGTGGAGGATATCAGCGCCGAAATGGTCACGAAGAAGGGCGAGATTCCGCTGACCGAATCGCTCGACAAGCTGACGGTGCAGTTTGGCCTCGTGTTTTTTTCGTATATGGCCGCGTACCTGTTTATGCGGGTCGCCTCTATCGGGCTGGACAGCCTGGGCGGTTTTTTCTCGGGCACCGTTAAGCCGCTGATCTGGGGCTTCAACTTCCTGATAGGCTCCGTGTTCGCCATGCTGTTCAAGGCGGGGCTGCGGTTTTTAAAGCGCGTCAACATCGTACATCGGGAGTATCTCAACAATTTCATGCTCAACCGCATCGGCGGCGTGATGTTCGATATCATGGTCGTCGCCTCCATCGCGGCCATAGACCTGTCCGCGTTTTCGCGGCGGGAGTTCATCGTTCCGCTTACCGCCATTTGCCTTGCGGGCGCTTTTATCACCTATTGGCAGGTGAAGTTCATCGCCAAACGGATGTTCCCCGCGTACACGGACGAATCCTTCCTGGCGCTGTACGGCATGCTGACGGGCACCGCCAGCACGGGCGTGATACTGCTGCGCGAGATAGATCCCATGTTCGAAACGCCCGCCGCCAGCAACCTCATTTACCAGCAGCTCTGGGCCATCGTGTTCGGCTTCCCCATGCTGCTGCTGCTGGGCCTCGCGCCCCTGAGCATGCAGATGTCGTGGATCACGCTCGGCGCGCTGATCATACTCAGCGTGTTCATCAACGCTCTGCTCTTCCGCAAAAGCCTGTTTGGGAAAAAGGCAAAATAAGCAGTCAGAAAAGGCGGGAGAAGATTAACCTCCCGCCTTTATTTTATAGAAATTCCCTTCAGGGAATTTCTACAGCCATTGTTCATTATCCATTGTTAATTGTTAATTTTTTCAATCTCCACTCCAGTATAATAATGTTTCAAAATCTCCTGATATGTCGCGCCGTCCTCCGCCATGCCGTTCGCGCCCGCCTGGCTCATACCGACGCCGTGCCCATATCCGCGCGTATCGATGATTACATCGCTTTTGGTATATGTGATGGTGAAGTTCGCACTCCGCAGCTCCAGCGCACCCCTGAGCTCCCGCCCCGTAGCGGTCACGCCACCCAGGCGAATGGATTCCACGCGGCCGCTTTCAAATCGCTCCTTGATCTCCACCTGATCCTCCAGCTTGTCGGCGCTGAGCTTCGCCTTGGGCCACGTGGCGTTGACCGCCTTTACAAATTCCTTGCGCGTCAGGCGCTCCTCATCCGTGATGTGCGAGGAGCCGACCTCGTTTTTACTGTCCACGCTGCGCAGGTATGGCCGGGCGGAGGCAAACACGTTCTCGCTGTCCTCCGTCATACCGCCTGATGCGGCGTGGTAGAGCGCCTCTATCAGCTTGCCGTCGTAATAGAGCGCCTCCCCCCCCGTCTCTATGACGGCCTCGCGTATCTTTTGAATGTTCGCCGCATAGTTGGAGCCCCATTTTTTTCTGCAAGCCTCGTCCGTATCATACGCCTGGCAGCATGTGCTGTCCGAGCATACATCGCACCCGCTGGAGCATCCGCCGTTGAGCCGCGTCAGCGTATATGTCCGCGCCGCCACCGCCTGCGCCTTGAGCGCCTCTATATGAAAAGAGGCGGGCATTTCCGCCGCCACCACGCCAACGAGGTACTGCTCCAGCGGAAGCGTTTCGCGTTGCCCCGTTTCATGCAGATACAACGTTATCTCCCGCCCGGTCTGTATTTGCACTTCTTCCCTGTCGCCGATGTTTTGTTGATCCTGGCATGCGAACACGCAGCCGCGCAGCAGCAGTATCAGGAACCCGGCGATCCCGGCCAGGACGAATACCCGCTTCCAGTTGATATGCACCCTTTGCTCCTCCTTTTATGGCTACCCTCTAAACATATGAAGGGGAGAAGGGGAAAAATGAATGGCTTTTTTATCGCTGCAGATTACCGAGAAGCAGTTGGGCCCGTGCGGTATGTTGCTTGCGGAATTTATGGTATCGCCGCCTTTGGCGACGGCCAGCGTGTCATAAAGTGCCGTACCGGCACTTTATCGAGGTTCACCGCGCAAGTGGCGCTCGGTTTCCTGCTTCGCAGGAAGCCTGTCCCGCCAACTTGCGCTTCAAGGTGTCATTTTGCGCCGCGCATGTCGCCGCAAAATGACGGATTAAAAGCCTCCGGTTGCGTGAATTATGGCCTCCATTTTTCACAGCGGGCGCTTGCCGCCCCGCAACCTCAGGAGCCGATGATAAGCTCCATATAATCCCGTCAAAACTGACGGCGTGTACGTCAGTTTTGACACCTTGCGTAAATGCCGGCCGCGCCGCAGGCGCAGGCATTTGCGAAAACTCCCGCCGCAGCGGCCTCGCAAAAATGCTTTAGCATTTTTGCGAAGGGAAACTGACGTGTACGTTGGTTTTGACACCTTGCGCGAGGCGGTACGCGACAGAAGCCGCAGGCTTCCGAGCGAACCGCCTCGTGAAAAAAACGCAGGCATAGGCAGGGCCTATGCCCGCGGAATATCGCGCAAATGGACGTAGTCGATTTGCGCGATGTGTTGCTCATTCGAGCAAAATCGTGATAAAATGATAGAAACCACCGAGGAGGGCAGCCGCATGGATCTTTCCACGCTGATGCGGCGCATACAGCAGGGGGACAGGGAAGCGTTTGCAACGCTGTACACGCGCTACAACAAAACGGTCTATCGCATTGCGCTCGACGCCACGCACGATTCCGCGGAGGCGGTGCAGGTCGTGATAGCCGTTTTCCGCGAAATGTACCAGACGATCCGCAGCAAAGGGCCGTACCTCGGCGATCTGTACGGCTGGCTGGATGCGCTCACCGCCAAGCAGATCCGCCTCCGGCGGGTAATGGGCGGCGCACCCTCCAAATCCGTCGCCCCGTCGCACACGGCGGCGGGCGCGCCGCCCGCGCGTACATCCGCAGCCCCCTCCGCGCGCAGCTACTCGCAGGAGGAAGCCGCAGCCCTGCAGGAACGCGCGCTTGCGCGGCTGCAGCGCGGCGAAGCGGTTGTCGCGGCGGAACCTATGAACTCCCCCGCGCACAAGGAAACGGAGCGCCCTCCGCGCAAATCTGTAAAAAAGGCCAAATCGGTGCCTGCCGCCATCATGGATGTGGAAGAGTATGACGAAGAGTATGACGAAGAAGCGGCAGCCGAGCCCCCGCGTGCGGGCGGCGCGTTTTCCGTCGCCATTCTGTCGCTGACCGCACTTGCGCTTTTGTGGGTGCTCATAGGCCTCTTAGGCACGCTCGGCATACTGCCCCAATGGCCGCTCGGCTACGCCTGGTTTAATCAAACGCTGTTCCCGCTGTTCTAGTCGGATATCGCAGCAGAGCCTGCCTCCCCGGCGATACCCAACAGCAGGGCGGATATATCAGCCCCGGTCAGGTATTCCTATGGAGTTTTCCTCGCAGTACGCCACAAAGGTATTTATGCGGCTGACGCCGGAGAAGCAGCAGACCGTCTTCAACGCGGCTGCGGCGGAATTCGCGCGCCACGGCTACGACGCCGCGAATACCAACGTCATCGCGCGGCGCGCCGGCGTAAGCGTGGGCTCTCTGTTCCAGTATTTCAGTACCAAGCAATCGCTGTTTCTGGCGCTGGTGGATTACGGCACGCAAACCCTGCTTTCCCCCGTGCTGGATATGGCGCGCGAAGCGCCGGACGCGTTGGCGCTGTTCCGCTTCATGCTCATGCAGGCGCGCACATTCGCGCATACGTGTCCGGATTACAACCGCATATACCTCGGCATAACTGCGCAGCTCCCTTCCACCATGGGTACGTTGCTCGCCCGCCGTATAGAGGAGCGCACCATCGCCTGCTACCGCCGCGCCATGCGCAAAACACAGGAGGACGCCGCCCAGGAGTCCACACAGGACGGTCTGCTGCCCTTCGTACTGGATAATCTCGTGCTCGCTTACCAGTTTTCGTTTGCTTCCATGTATTATCGCGAGCGCATCGTCGCCTATACCGGCCTTGACCCGGAGAAGGACGGCGACGCGCTGATCGATGCGCTGTGCGAGCTCGCCGCGAAAATGATCGCATAGGCAGGCGGGCGCGGCCGTTGGATATGTCCGCGTCTCATATCGTTTCACAGAAGCATGAAAAGCGCATATTCATTCGCCTATCCGGTTTTTGCAAGTTCGGACGGCAGTTTAGCGGCGGCGCGCCTGTGGCGAAGCCGCCTTTTTCGCTTGTTTGAACAGGGAAGCAGCCTTTTCCAAATGAGTCGCGACTCACTTTTATTCAGCAGCATTTAATATTTATAATGTAAATGAATTGCAATATTTGCGAAATGATTACGGTCACACATAGCTTTTCGCTTCGCATACGCACTGAGTCAAACATTTGTCATGCACGGATTATCGATATATTTGCCTAAATATTCTGGAGTTAGCCTGCGCATTCGTTCTCCCAAGCGTATTTTTGTCAATTCGTAAATC
>JAEWWD010000167.1 GCA_023396535.1 Bacillota bacterium | reverse complement strand
CATGTGCGGTGAAAAATGACACCTTGCGCGCTTTTTGCTGTGACAGCCTCTTTCAGAATGAAAGAGCCGAACAGCAAAAATGCGCGAAAAAACTCATCGGCAAAGTCCGCAGGACTTCTTTGCCGATGGCCTGAGCCGCCAATACCAAACGCATTGGCGGCTATAGTTGGTTAATAATACTTATTCCTGCGTTTCGCCGCGCTTGACGCGCAGCTTCGCAACATAGTTGAGCTTGTTGACCTGCTTTGCGCGGGCGATGGCCAGCGTATCCGGCGGTACATCCTCCGTAATGACGGAGCCCGCCGCCGTAAACGCGCCCGCGCCCACCTTTACGGGCGCGACGAGGCTGGTGTGGCAGCCTATGAACGCGTCGTCCCCGATCACGGTGCGGTGCTTTTTATACCCGTCGTAATTGACGAACACGGTGCCGCAGCCCAGGTTGACGCGCTTGCCCACGTCGCCGTCGCCGATGTAGGAGAGGTGCGGCAGCTTGCTGCCTTCCCCCACCACGGAATTCTTGACCTCTATGTAATTGCCCACCTTCACGAAATCGTGCAGATGCGCGCCCGGCCTGAGGTTGACGTACGGCCCCAGCGTGACGCGGTCGCCCACCACGGCGTCGCGCGCCACGACGCCCTGCGCGGCGCAGAAGCGGCCTATGTGGCTGTCCACGATGCGGCAGGCGGGGTAGAGCGTGGTGCCCTCGCCTATGACGGTGTTGCCCTCGAGCACAACGCCGGGGTATATGGTGCAATCCCGGCCAATTTTGACCGTCGCGTCGATATACGTCGCTTCCGGGTCGATGAGCGTTACGCCCGAAAGCATATGCGCCCGGTTGATGCGGCGGCGCAGCGCCGCCGTACAGGCCGCAAGCTGCGCGCGATCGTTGACGCCCATGGCCTCCTCGGGCGATACGGAGAGAGTGGAAACGCATATTCCCCGCTCTTTGAGGGCAGAAAGTACGCCGCCCATGCTCAGTTCCCCCTGGCCGATCTCCTGATTGAGTTCGTCGAGTACGGGAAGAAGCACGGCGATATCGAAGCAATAGGCCGAAACGCGAACCTCGTGGATCCCCTGCTGCTCCGGGGTGAGATCCTCCTCTTCGGCCACGCCCGTGAATTCCCTGCCGGCTGCGCGCAGTACGCGCCCATGGCCCGACGGGTCCGAAAGCGTAGCGGTCAGCACGGCCGCGCTGCAATTCAAAGCGGCAAGCGCCGCGAGCGTATCCGCGCTTAGCATGGGGATATCCGCAGCGAGCACGAGAACGCGCCCCGTCTTGCCCGCGAGCAGTTCGCGCGCTCCCAAGAGCGCCGCGCCCGTGCCGCGGCGATGCTGCTGCTCCACATAGCGAAGCCTGTCGCCGTAATGTGCTTTGATCTGCTCCGCTCCCTGGCTGACGATGGCGATGGGCGGCTCCGCCCCGTCCGCGCCGGGAATGCGCGCCGCCCGCAGCACCCAATCCAGCATGGGAAGCCCGCACAGCGTATGCAGCGCCTTGGGCGTATCCGAATGCATGCGCGTACCTTCGCCCCCGGCAAGCAATATGGTGATCACTGGCTTCTGCATAAGCTACCTCCTCCATCGTTCAGCCGTTTTGTTATAAAAGTATACACCCCAAGGCAGGAAAATGAAACAGAAATGCGGGAACGGTTAGAAACACAGGACTTTGTAGATGGGCTATGACAAAACCGCCGGTAAAGCGTACTTTACCGGCGGCAGTTACGGCGATGCCGCGCCGTTATGGATAGAAGCCGCTCATTTCCTGCCTGCCGGGCAGCCTGAACCATGAAAGGGCATCATCCCATGTTTCTCCGGCGGACAGTTTGCAAATGGGGCCTCGTACTCCCGCTTGATACAGAAAGGGAAGTATTCCATACTCCCCGCGGCGCGCGGCGGCGTAACCCGCCGGGCCGGCAACGCGATACGATGCTTTACAAATGTAGTATACCTTTTTTATATATGCTGTGAAAAGACGGAATATTGCTGGCTTTCAACGCGATATTTCCGCAAATGAAACGTATGCCGCTTTGCGCCCTACATATTTAAGTACAAATGTAAAAAACAAGCGGCCCGGATGGGAAATGCTAAGAGCGTGCGTCCGCGCCCGGGTAGCGTATTGGGAAAGCCCTCTGAGAGGGATTCCTTTCGCGGGCGGCCTGTTTATCACGCAAATAAAAAAGCGGAGGGTGTATACCTTCCGCGTATCTTTTTTAAATCAGGTCGGCGCCCAGGGCCGACTTTTCAGTTGAGAATTAACCGCGTACCAGAAACTCCAGCAGCCTGTTGAAATCCTCGGGTTCGGAGACGATGAGCTCCACGTCGTCGATACGCGCATCCTTAAACATCTGCGTCAGGGCGATGTACTGGCACAGCGCGCTCTTGAGGTTGAGCCTGTCGCCTTCTGAGGTGACGAGTTCCACGCGGCCTTTGCACTCGCTGAGCACCTCAAAAAAACGTTTGGGGTTATTGATGTTCTTGATCTTCATGGCATTCACTCCTTTCGCCGTTCATCGATCAAACCTGATACCCTAGCTAAAATATTTACCATAGTCCGCACGTCCTGTCAAGTAAATTCTGACATTCGTTCCATTCCTGGACCAAGCCTGTGCTATAATATACATACCCGCGAACGGAGGTTTTAATCATGCGCCTGTTTATCGCCATCCCCCTGCCGCCCGACGTGCGGCGGGAACTTTCAGCCGCCCAACAGCGCCTTATGGGCGTTTGCCCCGAGGGGCGCTTTGTTCCCTCCGAGAATTTCCATATTACGCTGCATTTTATAGGAGAAAGCGCGGATATGGCGGGGGCGGCGCTCGCCTGCGACGAGGCAGTGCGCGGCATACACCCGTTTGTGCTGCGGCTTTCGGACTACGGAAGCTTTGCGCGCGGCAGGGCGCGCACGGGTTACATCGGGCTATCGGGGGATATGGACGAGCTGTACCGCCTGCATGAGACGCTGACCGCCGCGCTGCGCGCGCACGGGTTCGCCTGCGAGCAAAAGCGGCTGACGCCGCACATCACGCTGGCGCGGGAGCTGACGCACGGCTCCAGTGTGCCCGAGATGGAGTTCCCCATCACCGGGTCGGGCGCGGCGTTTACGGCCAGCCAGCTTGTGTTGTTTGAGAGCAGGAATGTGCGGGGGCGGATGGTGTATTCTCCCCTCCACAAGGCGAATTTTTAAACAAGGTATCGCCGCCTTTGCCCTCGGCGGGAGACGCCTCGGGCACTAGGCCTGCGGGCCGTCGCGGCCGGCGACGAGATATTTTTTTATTATAAAGTGGGAGGGCCTTCACAGTTCGCAATAGTCGCCCCGCGTTGCGCCAAAGGCGCTTCCTTGGGTTCCTTTGCTCACTGGTCTTTCGCAGCGCTTCACCCTCCACAGGAGGCGCGCTGCTTCGACTCCCCGCGCCCCCTATTGTAGTTTATGTCACTTTCATGCCCAAACCGAAGCCACGATAGGTGTTCGCAAGAAACCAAGTCACGTTATTATGCCTTTTAGCCTTCATATTTGTATCCTCGGCAATGAAATAATGCCGAACAATTGGCTTTATCCCAAAATTGCCGCTGACAAAGCCTCTTATGCTTTGCTGGCGCTATGAAAGGAGTTACTATGCCTGCGAACGTGCAGTTCATATTAGGCCGCGCCGGATCGGGCAAAACGCACGCCGTCAAAGCGGCGCTCAGGGAGCGCATGCGGGAGAGGCGGCGGGCGGTGCTCATCGTGCCCGAGCAGTTCACGTTTGAAACGGAGCGCGCGCTGTGCGCGGAATTAAACGGCCTCATCGGCGTGCAGGTGCTCAGCTTCGCGCGGCTAAGTGAGCGCATACTGGGCGGGGCGGAACGCCCCTTCCTTTCCATACAGGGGCGGCGCATGGTGGTGCGCCGCATGGCCTATCAGCACCGGGACGAGCTTATCGCCTACGGCGCGGTGGCGCGCCGCGCGGGCTTCGCCGGGCGCATGGACGCGCTGCTCGCGCAGTGCAAGCGCTTTCTCATTACGCCGGATATGCTGCGCGAGGCGGCAAACAATCTTCCTGAGCATACCCCGCTGTACGCCAAGCTTTCGGATATCGCCACGCTGTACGCCGCCGTGGAGGAATACCTTGCCGGTCGGTATATGGACAGCGAGGACGCCTTAAACGCTCTGGTTGACGCGCTGCCCCGCTCCTTTTTGCGCGGAGCGGACGTATACATCGACGGGTTCGATTCCCCCACCGCGCAGTTTTATAAGCTGCTTGAAGCCTTGATGCTCGTTTGCAAAACGCTGACCGTCACCGTCTGCATGGACCCAGATGAGGACGCGCGGGACGCCGCGCTTTTCGCGCCCGAGCGCCGCGCGTATGAGCGGCTGCACGCCATGGCGTGGGAGCTAGGGTGCATGCCCAAAACGCACTCCCTTCCTTCTTTCCCGCCCCCGCCCGGCAAACACCCCGCGCTGGTAAGACTGGAGCAGGAACTCTATGCCTACCCTCCCCACCCCTATGAGGGCAGGCAGGACGCGGTGACGCTCACCGGCGCGGCCGACCGCGCGGCGGAGGTGGAAGCGCTTGCGGACTCCGTGGTGGCGCTTGCGCGCACCGGCGTGCGTTACCGGGATATGGCCGTCATCGCGTCGGACATGCCGGCCTACGCATCCGCCGTGCGGCGAGCATTCCAAAAACGCGGCATTCCGCTATTTATGGACGCGCGGCGCAGCATGCAGGGGCATCCGCTTGTGGAACTGCTGCTGTGCGCGGCGCGCGTGGCGGCGGGCGGCATCAACCGGACGGAGTTGTTGCGCATCGCGAAAACGGGGCTTGCCGGGGTCGCCGCACCGGACGCGGAGGAATTTGAAAATTACTGTTTGCGGCGCGGCCTATTATACGGCAAATCGTTTGAAACGCCTTTCCCCGGGGAGGAGGAGGGCGCGGAGCGCGCACGCGCAAAGCTGCTGCCGCCGCTTCTTACGCTTCGCGAGCAATTTACGGGCACCGCGCAGAACATGACGCAGGCGCTCTACGATTATCTCTTGGCACTCAACGTGGAGCGGCGGCTTCTCGAGGAAGTGCAGGCCCTGCGCGACGCGGGGCGATTTGCGCTGATGGAGGAGCACGCGCAGGTGTGGGACATACTGCTTGAGCTGTTCGGGCAGATGCACGCCATACTGGGCGACTCGGCGATGAGCAAAAAAGAATACCTCGAAGTGCTTACTGAAGCGCTCGCCGCTTATCAGGTGGGCGTAATCCCCGCCACGGCGGATCAGGTGCTCTTTGGCGACATGGACCGCACGCGCAGCCGCGCCGTGCACGCGCTGTTCCTGTTGGGCTGCAACGAGGGGCTGCTGCCCGCCGCCCGCATGGACGAGGGAATCATAGACGACGCGGAGCTTGCTGCGCTTGGCGACATGGGGCTGGCCCCGTGGGGCTCCACGCAGTACCGCGCGGAGGAAGAACGGCTTTCCATATACCGCGCTCTGAGCTGCGCCAACGAGCGGCTGTGGGTGGGCTTCGCCTATGCCGACGGCACGCGGGAACTTGTGCCCTCCACGCTCATAGACAGGCTTCATGAGATTTTCCCGGATTTGAAGGAGCAGCCCGCCCTATTGGACGGCGCGCTGCCCCAAACGCCGCAAAGCGGCTTCGCGCAGCTTTCGCGCGGGCGAGAGAAGTCAAACGAGCCGCTCTACGCCGCTCTGCGCGCGTATTACGAAACGGACGCGTTCTACGGCGCACGGCTCAAGCAGGCGGACGGCTTCGCAACTGAGCCCGCTGCGCCCGTATCCTTGGGCGCTCCGCTTGCGCGCGCGCTCTACGGCAGGCGGTACTTTGGCACCGTAAGCAGGCTCGAAACTTATCGTTCCTGCCCGTTCCGGCATTTTGCGCAATACGGGCTAAAAGCCCAGCCCCGCAAGGAGTTCCGCGAGAAAAAAGCGGATATCGGCAGCTTTTCGCACATGGCGCTCGAGCGCTTCGTGCATACGGCGCAGGCGCGCAATTTGGACTGGGCGGCCATCACGCGCGAAGAGTGCGACGCGCTGCTCGACGAACTGTTGCCCGACTGCCTCGAACACTATCAGGACGGGCTCCTCTGCGCCACGGCGCGCGCAAAGGCGCTTTCCGTATTCTGGCAGGAAGCCGTGCGGGAAACGGCGTGGGCGCTGTGCGCGGGGTTATCCAAGGGGGAGTTCCGGCCCGTCGGTGCGGAGCTGCGCTTTGGGCCCGACGAAGCGTTACCCGCTGTGGAGCTGGGCGGTACCGCTTCGCTTTCCGGCGTAATCGACCGCATAGACGCGGCGGCGCTACCGGACGGTTCCAAACTTATCCGCGTGGTGGATTACAAGACGGGCAGCCTGGACTTTAAATTCGACAAATTGCGCGACGGGCTTTCCCTGCAGCTCCCGCTGTATCTTTGTGCCGCCGCAAGCCATATGGAAGGCGCGCCCGCCGGGCTATTCTATCAGCCTGTGCGCGACCCGCTGGCCGAGGACGCGGACGCGGTTATAGACGAGCCGGACGATTCAGAATCGGGTGTACAGACGGACGACGCCGCATCCCCGGCGCTGAAGCTGCGGGGCGTGCTCATCGATGAAGAAGACGCCGTGCTTGCCACCGAGCGCGCGCTTTCGGGCGGCTCCGCCGTGATGCAGGGGCTAAGGCGCAACAAAAACAACGCGCTCGGGAAAACAGACCGCCTGCTCACGCAAAAGGAAATGGAGCTGCTGTTATCGTTTGCGGTGGAGCGCGCGGGCGAGATCGCACAGGAATTGCTCGCGGGGCGCGTGGAGGCGCGCCCCGTGCGCGCGGGCAAGGATACCGTGTGCGCCTGGTGCGACTACAAAAGCGTATGCCGCTTTGACAAGCGTCTGCCCGGCTGCCGCGTGCGGCGGGTGAAGAAATGCACGCGGGAGAAATTCTTCGAACAGCTCGTAAAGGACGGGGGTGACGCGCATGGACTGGACGACTGAGCAGCAGCAGGCGATCGGCCGCGAGGGCTGCAGCCTGCTCATCAGCGCGGCCGCGGGCAGCGGCAAAACGGCCGTGCTGACCGAGCGCATCGCGCGGCTCGTCGCAAACGGCGCGAACATAGAGGAATTCCTTGTCGTGACGTTTACCGAGGCCGCCACCGCCGAAATGAAGCGGCGCATCACGTCGCGGCTGTTCAAGGCCGCAAAAGAGGAAAAGAACCTATCTGCGGCGACGCGGCTACGCGCGCAGGCGCTATCCGTAGGGCGCGCCAATATCTCGACGCTGCACAAATTCTGCCTGTACATACTCCGGCGCAATTTCCCGCTGCTGGGGCTGGACCCGGGCTTTCGCCCGGCGGACGACGTGCAGTCCGCCATGCTGCTGCAGCAGGCGCTCGAGGAAACGGCGCAGGCGCGGTATGAGGCGGCGGACGCATCCTTTCTGGAACTTCTGCGCGCGGCGGGCGGCGAGGACGAGCTGTTCGCGCTCGCGCAGCGGCTATACAATTTCTTGTTGGCGCAGCCCGACCCGTGGGGGTGGCTGGACGTGGCCGCCAAAGTATACGCGGCGGAACCGGATACATTCCTTGCCCACCCCGCGCTTATGGAACTGCTCGGCAGTCTGCAAGCTGACGCGGGGGAGCAGGTGAGAGCCCTGACTCGCGCGCGGGAACTCGTGCCGCAGGAGCTATCCGGCGTGCGTGCGCTGCTCGACGACGACATGGCGCAGCTTCGAGCGCTGTCGCTTTGCCGCACCTACGCGGAATACCGCGAGCAGCTCTTATCCGTACAATTGCAGACGCTGCGTTTCCCGCGCGGGTGCTGCTTTGACGAGCAGGAATCGACTAAGAAGACGCGCGAACAGGTGCGCGCTTGCGTAAAAGAGCAGAAAAAACTGCTTGCGCAGCCGCCGCAAGCGGAAGCAAACCGCATGGCCGCGCTGCGCCCGTATGTGGACGCGCTGTGCGCGTTCGTGCGGGATATGGACGCCGCCTACGCCCTGCTCAAGCGCGAGCACGGCGTGGTCGACTTTTCGGATATGGAGCATATGGCGCTTAAAGCGCTCGCGGACGAGGGCGTGCAATCCGCCTTACGCAACCGTTTCGCGCATGTGTTTGTGGACGAATACCAAGACTCCAGCCGCATACAGGAATGCCTCATCGACGCCGTGCGGCGCGGGGACAACCTGTTTCTGGTGGGCGACGTCAAACAAAGCATCTATCGCTTCCGGCAGGCCGACCCCAGCCTGTTTTTAGAAAAGCTCACCACGTTTACCGGTGAGGACGGCAAAAACGCGCAGATACACCTCAACGTCAATTTCCGCAGCGCAAAGCCTGTCATCGACGCGGTCAACGCCGTGTTCTCGCGCGTCATGACCCAAACGACGGGCGAACTGGACTACGACGAGCGCGCCGCGCTGCATTTGCCCGAGAGCGTACAGGAGAACCCCTATGCCGGCTGCGAGCTGCACGTGATAGGCCGCGCCGCAGAGGAACCGGAAGAGGAGGATACCCCAGCGGAAGCCGCGGAGGCGGAGCAGGCCAAAGCGCCGGACGCGGAAGAGCTTGAGGACGCGGGCGACGCGGAAGCGGAGGCCATGCTGGCCGCGCGGCGCATCCGCGCGCTCATGCGCGAGGGCCGCTGCATGGACCCGAAAACGGGCGAGCGTCCTCTGCGCTATGCGGATTTTGCGGTGCTGCTGCGCTCGCACCGGTACGCCGCCGAAGTATGGGCGCAGACGTTTTCCAAAATGGGCATACCCGTATACGTGCAGCTCACGGGCGGGTATTTCGACGCCATCGAAGTGCAGGTGTTTTTGAACCTGCTGCGCGTCATCGACAACCGCAGGCAGGATATTCCACTATTGAGCGTGCTGCGCTCGCCGGTGTTCGGTTTTTCGGTGGAAGAGCTTGTCGCGTTCAAAACGGAATACGGGGACGGACCGCTCTTTGATCGGCTCAATAAATGCGCCGACGACCTGACGGCGCTCTCCGGCCACGCGCGCGAAGCGCTGAACGCGCTTGAAACCTGGCGGCGCGAGGCGCTGCGGCTGCCGCTGACGGAGTTTTTATCGCAGTTATTGGACGACACGGGCTTTTACGATTGCGTGGGCGCGCTACCCGGCGGGCGGGAGCGGCAGGCCAACCTGGACGCGCTTGTCGACCGCGCGCGGGATTACGCGGACGCGGGCTTCCCCTGCGACCTGTGGAGCTTTTTGCAGTTTATGGACCGCGCCGCCGCCACCGCCGATATGGGCCGTGCGCAGGCGGGCGCGGCGGACGTGGTGCGCGTACTCTCCATGCACGCGTCCAAAGGACTCGAATACCCCGTGGTACTCTGCGCGGGGCTGGGGAAAGCCTTCAACAAACGGGATATGAACGCCGCGCTGTTGTGCGAGCGGGAGCTGGGGCTGGGCGTGCGGTTCATACTGCGCAACGCGCGGGCGGATACGCTGCTGCGCCGCGCCATAGCAAAAAAACTGTGGCGGCAGCAGCTCGCCGAAGAGATGCGCATACTCTACGTGGGCATGACCCGCGCGCGGGAACGGCTCATTCTCATCGGCTGCGAAAAGGACGCGCAGGAAAGCATGGAAAAAGCCCGCGCGGCGGAACTGGACGACGCGTATTGCGCGCGTGCAAACACATATCTCGACTGGCTGCTGCCCGTCTCCTTACAAAGCGGCGCACTGCCGCTTGTGATCCACGCGCGCGGCAGTATATTGACCGCCCCCTCCCCCGCCGCCGGAACGGGGGCCGCAATCCCCCAAAACAACGAAACCCGCGACGCGCTGCTTGAAGCGCTGCGCGAGCGGCTGAGCTGGCGCTATCCGTATGCGGCTGCCGCCGCCATCCCCAGCAAGCGCAGCGTGAGCGAGCTGCTGCACGAGCGGGAGATTTCGCTGCGCCCCGCGCCTTCCTTCTCGCGGGCGGCGGACGCGCCGCTTTCCGCCGCGCAGCGCGGCACCGCCGTGCACGCCGTTTTGCGGGAGATCGACATTGCCGCCTGCCCGGATGGCGATGCGCTCGGTTTTGTGCGCGCGGAGATTGCCCGCATGCGCGAATGGGGGATTTTATCCACGGCGCAGGCGGAGGCGGTATCCGCCAGTGAAATCGCGCGGTTTTTAGAGAGCGATGTAGGCAATCGGCTGCGCCGCGCACATCGTGTGGAGCGGGAGCTGGAATTCGCGGTGCTGCTGCGCGCACAAGAACTGGGGCTGGCACAGGACGCGGAGCCGGTACTGCTGCAGGGCGTGATCGACTGCTGTTTCTTGGAAGACGGCGGCTGGGTGCTCCTCGATTACAAGACGGACAGGCTACTCCCCGGCGAAACGGCACAAAGCGCCGCGCAGGCGCACGCGCAGCAGCTTTCGCTCTACGCGCTGGCGCTGGCGCGGTTATCCGGTCTTCCCGTGCACGCGCGTGTGGTCGCGCTGCTGTCTATTGGGGAAGCGGTGGAAGTGTAGCCTGTTCCGGAGGATTTTCACCTCCAATATCTGTCAGGCAACTATCGCGGCTTGCGGGAATAAAGCAGTATCGCCGCCCCTGGGCGGCGACGATGATTTTTCTATACTGGGGGGAACTACGTTCCCCCCAGTCCCTCCTTCCTTGCGCTCATGTTTTCCTCGAGTAAATATAGCATTTAGATATACTCCTACAGGTTTCGTCACCTACGGCGGTAGAATGACACTCGTACCCCAGGGGGGAGCGGGGAGTAAGACCAGTGAGCAAAGGAGCCAAAGGAAGCGCCTTTGGCGCAATGCAGGGCAACTACTAATTCATTTTAAGCTATAAGGCTGATTAGCAACCAGTCGTGATTATGTGATTATCATGATTGATGGTTATTTCCACGAAGAAATTCTGCTTACAGGCAAAAAATGCTCGAAACATCAGTTGAAAAAAATGTATTTTGAAGCACGAAGATTAGCCTATGAGGTGGAAAATTTTCCTGGCGTGTTTTGCCGGCTTCATAAGTTTGAAAGAATTCCTTACTCAAAGGATATAAAGGCTGATTTTGTTTTAGATACTGACACAGATAGAATTTATTCGCCATCATATTAGAATGAGAGGCAATAAGGGGGCGTCGGCGCAGCACGCGCCGATACCATTGTTTCCCGCAAACCGCAACTGCGCGCGCCCTTGCACTTGCACTAGAAACGCAACCCTCAGGAAGGGGGCGCAGGGGGGAACGCAGTTCCCCCCTGCATAGAAAAATAATCGTCGGCGCAGTATGCGCCGATACCACTGTTCCCGCAAGCCGAAACTGCACGAAACACCCACCCCCCGCGTGCAAATAACCGCATATTAACGCAAATCCCCCAACATCTCTCAGACTTGTTGACAAAGCCTCGCATTGTGCATGATAATATGGAATGAAAATCCGGCGGATTTACCGCCGAGGAAAGAGGAAAACCACCATGGAAGAGCTGCTGCGATCCAAACACTTTATTGAAGAAGCCATCGAGCAGGATCTGCAGCAAGGCCATGCAAAGGCCGTCCGCACGCGCTTTCCGCCCGAGCCCAACGGCTACCTGCACATCGGCCACGCCAAGGCGCTGTATATTGACTTCTCCATGGCCGAGCAGTTTGGCGGTAAATGCAACCTGCGCTACGATGACACCAACCCCACCAAGGAAGATGAAGAATTCGTCGACGCTATACAGGAG
>JAEWWD010000165.1 GCA_023396535.1 Bacillota bacterium | reverse complement strand
TTCATGGCGCGGGCGCTTTCCAGTACTTCGGGCACAAACATTTCGTTGTTTGTAAAGAGCGTGCTGACCTTGCTCATTGCAGGCAGCAACGCATCCTCAATAATGCGCTCGGCGATGTATCCTTCAGAAAGCGCGAGCGGTATCAAAGTCTTGATCTGCAACGGCTTGCCTGTCTTTATATAGAATTCGATTTCCTGCAGCGTGTTCATAAAGCTTATAGCCTCTCATTTCCGCCTTGCGAGCCGCCATATGTATCGCGGTAGTTCCGCGGGGACATGCCGACGAACTTCTTAAACATTCGGGTAAAGTAGCTCTGGTCGTCAAAGCCGCACCGGGAGGATATAAAGGAGATGGATAGGTCCGTTTCCATGAGCAGACGCTTGCTCCTGTCTATTCGGATCTGGTTGGCGTAATCGACAACGCTCAGTCCCGTTTCTTTTTTGAATATCGAGCTTACATACGAATGGCTCAGGTATACCTGCCGCGCGATATCCTCCAATGTCAGCTTCCGGTCGAAATTCGCGAGTATGTATTCCTTGATCGTCGCGACGACATCCGTATGCTTCAGGCTTTGCGGTTCAAATATCGTAAAAAGGAAGTAGCGTATGATTTCCGACAGCGCGCGGTTGACTTCCTCCATGGATTTCATAAGGGCGAACCTGAGAAGTTGATCGGGGCCGCAGTCCAGAATATCCGGCACATTCCTACCGCAAGCCGCTGTTGTGCGGGATAACGCGGGCAGAAGCTGCTCTACCCTGTCCTTTACATCCTGCAGGTTTTCATAATTCGTGAAATAGACGTATCCGAGCATTTCGTTGAGTATCGCCTGCGCTGCCGGACGGTCGGCGCAGCGTATGCTCTGCAGCAGCCGCTTCTCAAACTCATCGATGCACGCGATACCGGGATCGCACACATCTTCAGGGAAATCGGAAGTGTGTATGAGTTCTAATGGCAGCAAGGCTTCCGGCGATTGCGAAAAAGAAAAGCCATTGAGGTAATGCTGCAGCATAGCCCCCAGCGCAAGCAGGCGTGAAGACGAAAACGCGGGCAGCCTCGCGATCGTGGCGGCAAACGCATCGTCTGCATCGTCCGCGCGCGGGGCGGGGCCATCGGTCAGTATCACGGGGCCTAGCGTAACGCCCCAGCCGTTCGAGTCGTCTTCCCGAAGAATCCCTGCAGCGAAAGCAAGATTGCTGGAGCACAAATATACGCATGCGTTTCCTTGCCTGCATGATAGAGACAAGCCAATTTTATTGGCCGTGCAGTCCTTCATAAAACAGCATCCGCATGCTTCGAACAGTTCACCGGGCATAGCACAAAAGCAGCCCATATCCTGTATATGTGCCTGTAAGAGCAGCGCTTCCTGTATGGTTTTGCGGCATATGGCCGCCCGCTCAGAACGTTCCAGCATGAAAAGGCCTCTTTGCTTGTATATCTTCAAAATACAGTACATGTGCGCGGATTGTCAATAAACACGGCATTGTGATTGAAAGATTTTTCAAAAACAGTCTGGGATTTTTATATTATTCATTCCGGTTATATGTTATGTTGTATGTGCTTCAAAGCGTTCTTGTTCTAGATCATACATGCAAGGAATGAAATATTGATGGAAATTTTCAGCGGCCGTATCAACACAAGCCTGGAGGGCATTTCCGATATGCTGCTCGCACGTGATGAATCCGCGCTGCTGTGTACAGCGCGTGAACAGATCGAGCTGGGCGCACAGGCTATCGTTCTCAATTGCGCAACACACCTATCCACTGAAATTGACGACATGGAATGGATGATCCACACGCTGCAGGCATCATTGAATGTTCCGCTTATTCCGGATTCACCCAACCCAGATTTGCACCGGGAGGCGCTCAAATACATTCGCTGCGAGCGCCCCATCGTCAATTCCACCACGCTCGAAGCCGAAAGAATTCGCAGGCTTCTGCCCTGCGTCAAAGAACACAATGCCAGGCTCATCGTGTTGCTGCACGATGAATCCGGTATGCCGGCCTGCGTGGAGGATCGGCTGCGCATGCTGCCTAAAGTGGAAAACCTAATGCGAGAATATTCTCTTTCGTATTCCGATATTTATCTGGACCCGCTGATGTTCCCCATATCGGTGGATGAAGAAAACGCAGTGACATTCGTGCGGTCTTTGCAGCAGATCAGGCAGCTGGAGCCAAGATTTCAGTTCATCTGCGGGTTGGATAATATCTCTTATGGTATGCCCGCCTCTGAAATTATCAACGTCGCCATGCTGTACATGCTGGCAGGCAACAATATGGAAGCCGTTTTAACGGCACTCACACCGCAGAACGCGCCTTTTATAATCGCCATGCAGGCCATGACAGGACAGGAAGGCGGCACGCTTTCCTATATTCGGGAATATCGGCGCAAACGACTCAACGTACTTCGGGAAGATGCGGTATATAAAAACGCATGGCTTCAAAATTCGGATCTATAGTTTAAGCTCAAAAAAATCAAAGTTCACCCCGCCATGGTTGCCGCGTGGGTGGCACTCATGGCGGTCGCCGGGCTGCTGCCTTCCTTCCCAGTGTTCATGTCGGGCGGAAATTTCAGCGTAAGTTACGCGCTCGCTCCTCTTGCCGGCATCATATTCGGCCCCTTTACGGGCGCGCTGTCCGTAGCAATCGGCGAATCCATCGGCTCCATCATCGCGCCGCATAACGCGACACTCGGTAACTTTATATTCATCATCAATACCGCCAATGCATTCGCCGCAGGTTATATCTCCCGTGCTGTGCGCTCGCA
>JAEWWD010000202.1 GCA_023396535.1 Bacillota bacterium | reverse complement strand
ACATCGCGCCATGCGCACCCCAGCGGATTTCCTTCCCTGTTTCTCCCATGAAAATCGCTGCCGCAGGTTACAAGCAAACCGAATTGCCGCGCCAATGAAAGAAACGTTTCCGTCTGCCCGAGCGTGGACGCCGGATAGTACGCCTCCAGCCCCATAAGGCCGGCCTCGGCCAGCTCCGTGACAAGCTGATGAGGATTGCTGCGGATATGGCAGGGATGCGCCAGCACAGGGATGCCGCCCGCTTCCTTAATCAAATCGATCGCCTGAGCGGGCGTGAGCCGCAGCTCCGCATAAAAGCCGGACGTTCCGGGCGAAAGAAAGCCACGGAACGCATCCGTTATGCTCCTAGCATAACCAGCCTCTTGTAACGCCATAGCGATATGCAGACGCGTTGTATTGCCCTCTGATTCGTGCAGATATGGGGTAACGTCGTATCCCGCATCCCGCAGTTTATCGAGTATCTTCGCATTGCGCCTGCGCCTGCGAATCTGTATACCCTCAAGCGCCTGTCGTAAGTGCGGGGCGCACGGATCGACGTCCAGTCCCAGCATATGCAGCTCGAACGGGCTTTCGGTATCCATCTCCACAGAAGGAAGCAACCGTATGCCCTGCTCTTCCGCCTCACGCATGGCCTCGGGTACGCCTGCCAT
Organism: Bacillota bacterium; assembly: GCA_023396535.1. Classification (GTDB taxonomy): domain Bacteria; phylum Bacillota; class Clostridia; order Christensenellales; family CAG-138; genus JAEWWD01. The sequence goes on along the minus strand of JAEWWD010000202.1, from coordinate 23,530 downwards.
CGTATCATGATCCGTCAGCGCCAATATGCCGATACCCGCCTTCGACGCCATCCGGACGATGGCTGCGGGGGCGCAGGTACCGTCGGACATGGTACTGTGACAGTGCAGATCCATACGAAGGCTCATTTCGCCTTTGCCTCTACCTTCTGCATGAAGCGCGCCGATTCCACAATGAAGCGCTGATGCTCCGCCGTACCGATCAAGCCTGCCTCGTCAAATGCCTCTATATGGAACGTCAGCGCTCGCCCCTCCATGGCGATGAGCTCCGCGTTCGCGTATACGCGCATGCCCATTGGCGTCGCCGCGGTGTGCTGCATATCGATACGCGTACCCACGGTCGTTTTGCCCGCCTCTATCGCACCTGCAAGCGCCGCGCAGGCGGCTTGTTCCATCAGACCCACCAGACGCGGTGTGGATAGCACGGGGAGAAGCCCACTGCCCCAGGCATCCGCCGTACAGCTTTCATCGACGATCAAATCCGCTCTCCCCACTAAACCCGGTTTGCGCTCCATAGTCATTCTCCTTCCCGAAAAAAGGCCGTCCTCCTGCGCGGCTACGCGCCTAGACGGCCTTTCAAATACATTATCTGATCATTTATTTTTCTTCTGGTTCCTGAGTCTGCTCTTCGCCCTGCGCTATATCAGCATTCCCGCCGGAACCCTCGTTCGTATGCTGCGCGCCGGATGCGTCGCCCTGCATAATTTCGTCCCCCGTTTGGGAGACATCCGTGGCGCCATCTTCAGGCAACGCGCCGTTTCCGCCGGACGATCTTCTGCCCGGTACCTCCTTTGCGGCCACGACATCCACATCTTCTCCCTTATACAGGCGCTCGAATATATCGCCGTCGATGCGCTCATGCTCCACAAGCGCGTTGGCAACGCGGTCCAACGCCGGAAGATCCTCTTCAATACAGGCGCGAGCCCGTTCGAACTGCTCCTCAAGTATGCGGCGTATCTCCTCGTCGATACGGCTTGCGACCTCTTCGGAGAAGTTTCGCTGGTGCCCCCAGTCCTTGGCTATGAACACCTCGGTCTGCCCGCCCAGGAACATGGGGCCGACAGCTTCCGTCATGCCATATTCCACAACCATCCTGCGGGCAATATCCGTAGCGCGCTGCAAATCGTTATATGCGCCTGTGCTGATGTCGCCCAATCGCACGGTTTCCGCCACGCGGCCAGCAAGCAACATGGCGATCTGATCCTCCAGTTTGTGCTTGGTGACGTGCATCATATCCTCTTTGGGCAACGTCATCGTATAGCCGCCCGCCATGCCGCGCGGGATGATGGACACCTCATGCACGGGGTCACAGTTTGGGAGCTTGAGCGCCACAATAGCGTGCCCGCTTTCATGAAACGCCGTAATGCGCCGGTCCGCATCCGTGATAACGCGGCTGCGTTTTTCGGGGCCGACAACGACGCGGGTAATGGCTTCTTCCAGCTCTTCCATCGTGATAACCTTTTTATTCACGCGCGCGGCGAGTATCGCGGCCTCGTTGAGCACATTTTCAAGATCCGCGCCAGTAAACATGGGCGTACGCTTGGCCAGCACCGAAAGATCCACCTCCGGAGCAAGCGGTTTGTTGCGCGAATGTACGCGCAGAATAGCCTCGCGGCCCTTGACGTCAGGGTAGCTGACCGTAATCTGTCTGTCAAACCGGCCGGGGCGCAGCAGCGCCGGGTCCAGAATATCCGCGCGGTTGGTCGCCGCGAGCACAATGATGCCCTCGTTGGGCGCAAAGCCGTCCATTTCGACGAGCAGTTGGTTCAATGTCTGCTCGCGCTCGTCATGGCCGCCGCCCATGCCGGCGCCACGCTGGCGGCCCACCGCGTCGATTTCATCGATAAATACGACGGCGGGCGTACTCTTTTTCGCCGTGTTAAACAGGTCGCGTACACGGGAAGCGCCCACGCCTACAAACATTTCCACGAAATCCGAACCCGATATGGAGAAGAAGGGCACCTTGGCCTCGCCTGCCACGGCCTTTGCGAGAAGCGTTTTACCCGTGCCCGGAGGCCCCACCAGCAGCACGCCCTTGGGAATGCGCGCGCCGATATCGTTAAAGCGCTTGGGATCGCGCATGAACTCGACAACTTCCTGAAGCTCTTCCTTTTCTTCATCGGCGCCAGCCACGTCGTCAAACGTGATCTTGTTCTGCCCCTCCGTCTGCATGCGGGCGCGGGATTTGCCAAAGTTCATGACCTTGTTGCCGCCGCCCTGCTGCTGCATCATGAAGTAGTAGAATAGGCCGAGCACGCCGATTAGCAGTATGTACGGCAGCATCATCTCAAGGAATGTGGCCTCACGCGGCAGATTCTCTTTATAATCGAAGGGATAATCCGCTGTGGACACTTGCTCCACCGTCAACTCGGGTTTGAGCTGAGAGGTGATGATAGCCATATCGCGGTTGAAGGTATCCAACGACGGAATAACCACTGAGAAATCCGCCCGCGTAGGCAGTTGTTCCTTGGTATACTGGCTGTCGTGATAAATACCGACCAGCTCGCGGACAGTCACCTGCACCGCCGCTACCTTATTCTCCCGAACGGCATTGAGAAACTCGCTGTACTCAAGCTTATCGGGCGAGGCGCCGACAGGATCCATATTGGTCGCCATGAGTATGATGGCTATGAGTATGACCAAATATATGATTGGGGTCCGAAAGCTTCTTTTCACTTACAAATCCTCCTGGAACGTCCGCCCAATTGGCGGCCGCCCCGCAAAATTACATTACAACAGGCATAAAGCTCGCCTGTCGCCCATTTGAATAGTTTATCACACCGGTATGCCGCATTCAATCACCGCAATTGGCAAAAAAAGCTGCAAATGCAACGTGTCTGTGAAATTTACTTGGCATAAACGGACGGCTTGAGCACGCCGACATAGGGAAGCTGCCTGTACCTTCCCTGGAAATCCAGCCCATATCCCACCACAAACTTATTGGGTATGATGAACCCGCAGTAATCCGGCGAGATATCGCATTCACGGCGCTCCGGCTTGTCCAGCAGGCAGACGATACGCAGGCTTTCCGGGTTGCGCGACTGCAGCAGCTGTGTCAGATGGTTTAGCGTCAGCCCGCTGTCCATGATATCCTCCACAATCAGAACATGCTTGCCCGTAATGCTGGTATCAAGGTCCTTCGCGATGCGCACGATGCCCGATGTTTTCACATCATTTCCATAGCTGGAAATACCCATGAAATCGATCTGGCACGACACCGTCAAACAGCGGGCGAGATCCGCGAAAAACATCACGGCGCCCTTCAATATGCAGACAAGCAACACTTCCTTGCCTTCATAATCGGCGGATATCTGCTCGGCAAGCTCGCGTACACGGGTGCTCAGGCTCTGCTCGTCCAGCAAAATTTCCTGCATATCATCTTTAAAATTCACAGTGGTTGACCCCCTTATGTAGTATGTGTGATTCTCTAAACCGGATACCTTGCGCAGGCGTCCGTTCAGTCTTCCAAATATTCCACGCGCAGTATGCGCTGCGTGCCGTCCCGCACGCGAATCGTTTGCGAAACCGTTCCGCCCGGAAAAAACAGCACATTCCGCCCGGACGCGATAAGCGGAACATCCCGCTCCGGCCGCGGAATTTTTTTATCGATTAAATAGTCTTTCAGTTTGCGGATCCCGGGCGCGCCAAGCGGATGAAAGCGATCCCCCGGTATGCGCCTTCGCACACAGGAATCGGGAGGAATCTTGTCCGCATCAAAGTACGCGACGCGCGCATTCTCATCCTTTCGAAGAGAATCCACAAACCGCGCCGCAAACCGCCCCTGAGGCGCAAGCGTATCGCCCGGCCAGAGAAATCGCGTCTCAAAATCGCTCTGTCCGGTTATAACCGGCTCGATTATGACCGCGCCATAGCTGATGCGCGCCTGCAGAGAACGCGGCAACTCCATGCGCGCACCCGTCCGCGCGCGCAACAGCGCGCATACGCTTTGTATGCCGCCGCGCTGCATATCGTACAGCGCGCCCTCTCGCTCAAGGGCGATTCGTACGGCGCGGCTTTGAAGCGCCATTGGCAGACTCAGCAGCGCGTCGCACGCATAGCCGCCCTGTGGCAGGCGTGCGGCGTCCAGCGCCTGCTCCGCCTGCGCGCGCAGCAACGACTCATCCTCAAAAAGAAGCTCCGCCATGCGGCACAGGCTGTCCGCTACGGCGGGATTATATTCACGCCGCAATAAAGGCAACAGCTCAAGCCGGATACGATTGCGCATGCAACCGGGCTCAAGATTGCTTTCATCGGTGCGGTAAACGAGCCCCTCTTCTTTCAGATATGCGAGCAGTTCCTCACGCGACGTCGTTAAAAGCGGGCGCAGGATATCCCCGGCGCAGACCTGCATGCCGCACAACCCGGCGAGCCCCGCACCGCGCAGCAAGTGAAGCAGCACAGTTTCCGCCTGATCGTCCCGGTGATGAGCCGTCACAATGTACTGAGCGCCGCACTCCCCTTTTGCGCGCCGCAAAAACGCATAACGCGCATTGCGCGCGGCTTCCTCCAGCGTCAAATCCTCCTGCTTGCTCAGGGAGACCGCATCGGCGCGTTCTTCAAAAAGCGGTATGCCCCATTCGCCGCACAGCCCGCGTACGAACGCGGCATCCTCATCTGCGCTTTCCCCGCGGATACCGTGATGCATATGCGCGGCGTATAGCCTGCCGACGACGCCTGCCCGTTCCAAACCGTGCAGCATGTGCAATAACGCCACGGAATCAGGGCCGCCCGATATCCCCACGAGCAGCCCGGCTTCCCCGACGGTGTCATATTCCTTCAGTAGCGCCGCTACACGCAATACGCAAGCATAATCACCCATATTAAAATATGATACGCGCCGCTACACCATTTGACAAGACTTGCGTTCTTTTACGCTTAGCCCTTGAGTGCTTTTTGCATAAATGTCTCGGTAGAAACGCCGCTGGGGCGATTATATCGGCCCAGCCGAAAAAGGCTGGCGGGATTTCGCTCAATATAATTCATGCGTTCGCGGCAGGTCAGCGTCATAGAAAACCCCATTTTCCTCAGCAGTGCTTCGCTGTCCTTATCCCACTGCCCAAAAGGATATGTGAATACCGTCGTGGCGATACCGCAATGTTCATACAAAGCGCATCGCTGCTGCTCAATATCCTCCGTCAGTATGGCCTCATAGGCAGTCTCGCTTTCTCCCGGCTTTCGTTTGACGCCATTTCTGCCATTTTTGGTGGAGTGCAGCGCAAAGGAATGACTGGCGATTTCCACATATCCGGAAGCCGCAATCGTGCTGACATCCTCCCATGTAAGATGGGCATACGTAGGGTTTGCATCCATGCGCGCCGTGGCCTCGTCGGCATAGCTTCCGACGATGGAGACGACCGCTTTTAACTGCAAGCGCTTCAATATCGGCAGTACATAGACAAGATTGTTGTAATATCCGTCGTCAAATGTGATCATTACGGGCTTCTCCGGTAACTCGCCGTCTCCCTTTGCGTAACGCAGCAGGTCGCTGGGCAGCACTGCGGTATAGCCATGTTCGTTCAGATACAGCATATCCTTTTCAAACTGAGCGGGCGTGATGATATACGACCCGGATCGCTGAGGATCCTTAAGCACGCTGTGATACATAAGAATGGGCAGCGGGACGCCTGTTTGCGCATCGGCGTGCATGACTTCCACCACCCCGCCGTCACGAAACAACAGCACGGACAGAGCGGTCAATACAAGCATGATCGCCATTCCCAGCGCGCGGGATTTGAGCAGATGAACGGCCTGTTTCATACTATCATCCCCCTGCTCTCATTCCCCCTGCGCCAGGCCGTCCGCGCGCATGTGCTCTCCGGTATCCGCCGATTTCATTACCGGCATGCGGTTGCGGCTGAGCAGTTGGACAATATGATAGACGTCCACCCATATCTGATTGGTGCCGTCCACCTGGCTTTCGTCAAATATCAACTGCAGGCCGAAGTGCAGATGCGGCATCTTAACGTTATTGACGTTCTCCTTGGTGCTGTAGCCCGTCATTCCCATGTAACCGATCACGTCGCCCGCGCGTACTATGTCGCCCTGCTTGAGATCCTTGACATACGGGTGATCCTTGCGCAGATGCGCATAATAATAGTAGCGAAGCCCGTCATGGCTGCGGATGCCCACCCGCCATCCGCCGTACTGGTTCCAGCCCAGCGCCTGTACGACCCCGCCCTCCACCGCAATGATGGGCGTACCGATGGAACCCATCAGATCGTTGCCCAAATGCAGACGTTTATAACCATATGTCCGGGGATTCCCGAAATCATCGTAATGACCGTACCCATATTCTTTTGCGACGGGCGAATATACCTTGAGCCCGTAACAAGTCTTGGTTCCGCCGCCTTCCGCGGCCGTCTCGTATTCACCTACAAAGCCACCCAGCACAGCGGTATATGCTTCCATATAATATTTGAAATAACGCATGCCCTCCGTTATATCGGCAAGCTGCTCTCCCGCGCGCAGCCGCTCGACCAACGCATCCATGGCCGCGCTTTTCGCGTCCTTTTTATATACGCCCCCGTTTTTCGCAGAGGTATAGGCAAGCAATTCGATCCATCTCAGCTTGACGTCCTCGTCCTTCTGATGTGATTTCAAATCATACTGCAGCGCCTGCTCCAGCACCTCGAACGGCACATTGAAATCCACCCAGTGGATGTAATCCTCTTTCTGCTGTTCCTCGGCGATTTCCTCGTCTTCTCCACCCGAGGAATTGAAAACTTCGGGGAATATCCTCCCGGGAAACGCCAGAAATGCAAACATAACAGCGCATACGACCATCAGTGCGCCCAGTATGCGCCATACGCGCCGCGCAGCAGGACGCCCACGATTTTTAAGCTTCAATTTTGCTGAATTCAGAAAAGAAAACAAAAGCACCCGCCTCCTTATGCCCCTACATGGAACATATGAAGCGAATGCCGAATGCATGAGTGAAGGAACCAGCGAACTCTAAGAAAGCATGACCGTAATAATCAATACGCCCACGAATCCCAGTACCATCAACAGCGCGACAACTCCGCAAATCATCCTCGTGCTCTTTTTCAACGGTTTTTCCTTCCTTCCGACGTTCGGTTCATTCCGTAAAAGGACTGTGGGCATCCCGCTTCAATCCTGCAAATATTGTACCATACCGTTTATGAACCTTCCACCGTTGGCGTTGTGAACAATTAAGGCAGTATCGATCATCGAATGTTCGGGTTTACATAAGCCTTCCTTAGAAGAAACATTCACCATATTGACATCGTTAATGGTATACGATATGCTGTTTCGTGGCCGAGCAAATGCGCAATTGCTCTTCGCCAAAGGAAAGGATGTCAAGCATGTCGGAACACTATGATGTGGTGATCGTCGGCGCCGGTCCCGCGGGAATATTCGCCTCACTGGAGCTGACCAAACAAAAACCTGGCCTGAATGTTCTGCTGGTAGATCAGGGACGCGATTTGCGTCACCGTACCTGCCCCGCGCGCATTACAGGCAAATGCGTCAACTGCAAGCCCTGCGCCATCATCAGCGGCTGGGCAGGCGCCGGCGCGTTTTCCGACGGTAAACTCTCCCTTTCGCATGAAGTCGGCGGCAATATTACGGATTATATGTCCGATAACGATGCGCAGGCGCTTATCGATTATGCCGACGGCGTTTATACGCGCTTTGGCGCGCCTGAGACCGTACATGGCCGCAACAACCCCAAGGTCGGCGAAATCGCCTACGAGGCGAGCCGCTACAATATCCATCTCGTACGCTGCCCCGTGCGGCACATGGGTACGGAGTATTCCGCAATCACGCTGCAGAACATGTACGACGCGCTGGCTGAGACCCCCGGTTTCACATTTATGGAGCTGACCACAGCGAAGGAAATACTCGTTGAGGATGGCAAGGCCTCCGGCGTCATACTGCAAAACACCAAGGGCGAGCAGTTCACGATCCATTCCCCCAACGTGGTGGTCGCGCCCGGACGCGGCGGCGCGGAATGGCTTTCTCAGGAAGCGGCGCGCCTTGGTATCGCGACCCGCAACAATGAGGTGGATATCGGCGTGCGCGTGGAAGTGCCCAATTCCATCATGGATCATCTTACCCAGCAGTTGTATGAGGCGAAGCTGGTGTATTATTCGGATACATTTGAGAACCGCGTCCGCACGTTCTGCATGAATCCCGGCGGCATTGTCAGCGAGGAGCATTATGAAGGCGGCATTGCCGTTGTCAACGGCCACAGTTACCACGAACCGGAACGCCGCACACAAAACACGAATTTCGCTGTGCTCGTATCCACCCGTTTCACGCAGCCGTTCAACCAGCCTATTCGCTACGGCAACTATATCGCGCAGCTTGGCAACATGCTGACCGGCGGCGGAATCATGGTGCAGCGGCTTGGTGATCTGCTGCAGGGACGACGTACGGATCTGTCCCGCCTGAAAAAATCCACCACCATTCCCACTTTGCACACGGCAGTTCCGGGCGATCTCTCCTTCGTGCTGCCGCATCGGCACCTGACCAGCATCATAGAGGGCCTGCGCGCATTCGACAAGATCGCGCCGGGGCTGTATTCCAAGAATACGCTGCTCTACGGCGTGGAAGTCAAATTCTATTCCTCCAAGCTGGAAGTTGATAACCGTTTCCAGACGGCCATTCCCGGCCTTTATGCCATAGGCGACGGCGCAGGCATCACGCGCGGTCTTATGCAGGCAAGCGTGACAGGCATTGTGGTGGCGAGAGATATCGTAGAAAAGGGCTGATAAAACCGGTTCCGTTACAGGACGGCCCGCAGTCATGCCGGCCGTCCTCACTCAAAATTACGAAATAAGAGCGCATCTATTTGGATAGAATTCGGCCCGGAAAGACTTGCAGCATATGTACATCAATGGCCGGATATTGGATGCTAAAATTTTAACGAAGTATCGGGAACGTATTGACTTTTATTTCCCGATATAGTACTCTCGTAAACGTATGATGCTGGCTGTGCGGTTAAGTAAATGTATAGGAACATATGTTTTTGCTTAAGAAAGGCGCCGCAACGGCTCCTTGCTTTTTTTGTTTCGGGCTTAACTGCAAGGTCGATTGAACCGATGTAAAGACTATCGTGCAGCACAGGCGACGGATAAACGAAAACTTACGTAATACTTGAGGTGGACTATGGCTGACAACCCTATTGACGTAATCCGTGAAACGGAGCTTGAAGCGGAAAAAATACTAAACGACGCCTCCATGGAAAGCGAACATATTAAACAGGAAGCGAAACAGGAAGCCGCCCGTATCAGCAAGGATGCGGAAGCGGCTGCAAAAGCTGCCGCGGAACAGGCAGTCAGCGCCGCTCGCGAGAAGAGCCGCCTGACCCTGTGCAATGCCGAGACGACCCTGGAAGAGGAACTTCAGGCGTTGCGCCGCCAGGCGAATGACAGACGGGATCAGGCGGTTGCGGCGGTAATCGCATCGCTGGTATAAAAGGCTTCAGACAAGTTTCTTCGAGAGGGGCGATGGTTGGTCTATGGCAGTGCTGCAAATGAACAAAATCTGCATTTGCGCAGTTAAAAAAGACCGAAAACGGATCCTTGAATATTTACAGCGTCAAGGCTGCGTCGAAATTTACGATACTGAAGTGACGGATGGCGTATTCACAAGGGAGAATACGGCTTCCGTATGTACGACTCTGAAAAAAAGCTGCGGTACGGCTTGCGACTGCACGACGGCGCTCGATCAATATTGCCCGGAAAAGAAATCCATGATCGGATTTCTCAAGGGCCGCAAAACCGCCACCGTTGAACAAAGCGAGGATTTCTATCATCGCAAAGACGAAGTACTGAAGGCTGCGCACCGCATTCTGCAGCTTGACCGCGGCATCGCGGAAGCCAGAGCTGAAATATTCAGGTTGGAGGCGCAGGAAGAAGCGCTTCTTCCCTGGATGAAGCTGCCCTTTCCGCAAACCTTCAAGGGTACGAAGAACACGGCTGTTTATATCGGTTCCATTGAAGGGGAATATGCGCTTCCCGGGCTGTTGGAGTTGTTTGCCGGGGCTTCTTCTGAGCTTGAGGTATTCCACGCGGAAATCGTATCAAGCAGCAAAATACAGACATGCTTTTACCTTATCGTTTTGAAGGCGGATGCGGCAAAGGCCGAAACAGCGCTGCGGGCGGTCGGTTTTTCCGCCCCTGTCAGCCCCAGTCACCACATGCCGCTGGAGAAAAAAGAACGCATACTGAAACAAAAGCAGGAAGCGCAGGACGTCATTGATCAGGCGGAGCGGGAGATCAGAAGCTACGAAGGTATGCGCGAAGACTTCCGTTTCCTCGAAGACCACATGAGAATGCGGGACGAGAAATATGAAGTGATCGAACGCCTGCTGCAGTCCAAGCATACGTTTGTGCTCAACGGATATATCGCGGCACAGGACTCCGATCGTCTTCAGCGTGAAATGGAGGAGCGTTTTGACTGCGCTATTCATATTGAACCTGCCGGGAACGATGAAAACGTCCCGGTAAAGCTGCGTAACAACAAGTTCGCCGCGCCGATTGAATCGGTCATCGAAAGCTATAGCCTGCCCAGTATCAAAGAAATCGACCCCGCCCCCGTCATGAGCATATTCTATTATTTCATGTTCGGGCTTATGTTTTCCGACGCGGGATACGGCTTTATTGTGGCCGCGTGCTGTGGCGCCGCACTGCTTTTTTACAAGGATATGGAACCCAACTGGAAGCGGAATCTCAGCATGTTTTTCTGGTGCGGCGTATCCACCCTGTTCTGGGGAGTCGTTTTCTCCGGCTATTTTGGAGACGCCATAACCGTAATATCCAAGACATTCTTCGGTCATGAAGTCACAATACCGCCGCTTTGGTTCGCGCCTCTGGACAAACCCATGCTGCTGCTGGTATTTTGCCTGGGGATCGGTGTTGTGCACCTGACAACCGGCTATATTATCAAGGCATTAAATTTGTTCAGGAACAAAGCCTATATCGATATCGTTTATGACGCCGTATTTCCCCTGGCGATACTCCTGTGCCTGCTCCCCGTGCTGATGGGAAGCGACATGTTCCTGACTATGGCAGGCTTCAAGCTTGCGCTCAGCACGACAGCCGCTAACATTCTGATGGGGACCGCGTTTGTCTGCATGGTCGGCGTGCTGCTTACCGGCGGACGGGAAAGCAGAAATTGGTTCAAGCGCTTGCTGAAGGGGGCGTATGCCCTCTATAATGTGCTTGCGGGGTGGATCAGCGATATCCTTTCCTACTCCCGTCTTCTGGCGCTAGGGCTCGCAACAGGCGTTATCGCTTCTGTATTCAACTCACTCGGGGCCTTGGGCGGCTCCAGCGTACTGGGTGTGCTCATATTCCTGTTCGCTTTCGCCGTAGGCCATGTGTTGAATTTCGGAATCAATATTCTGGGAGCCTATGTGCACTCGAACAGGTTGGAATACGTGGAGTTTTTCAGCAAGTTCTATGAGGGCGGCGGGCGAAAGTTTCTGCCCTTTGGGATGCATACAAAACATTACCGTATAGTTGAGGAGGACTAAGGAAATGTCTGAATTGGGAATCGCGTTTGCAGTATTGGGAATGGCTCTGGCTGCAGGTCTGCCGGGCATTGGTTCCGCTATCGGCGTCGGTATCGCCGGCCAGTCCGCTGCGGCTGTGGTTACGGAGGATCCCGCCAAATTCGGTAAGGTTCTGGTGCTGCAGCTTCTTCCCGGTACGCAGGGTATTTACGGATTGCTCATCGCGTTCGTTACCATGATCAACACCGGCCTGCTGGGCGGCTCGCCCGATATGAGCCTTGTAAAAGGGCTTTGCTACTTTGGCGCTTGCATGCCTATCGCACTGGCCGGCTGGCAATCCGCCATTGCGCAGGGTAAAGCGTCCGTCGCCAGTATCAATCTGGTTGCCAAAAATCCCGAACAGTTCGGCAAGGCCATGATATTCCCCGCCATGGTCGAAACCTACGCTATACTGGCGCTGTTGGTCAGCCTGCTGGCCATCATGAGTGTATCCAGCCTCGCTATCTAGGGGGGATCCGGCTGATGACAGGTCTTGAAAAAATCGTGGCTTCCATTCGGGAGGAAGCGCTCAGCGAGGCCAGATCTATTGTAGACCAGGCCAAAGCGGACGCATCCAGGGTGTTTGCCGACGAAAAAGCGAAAAGCGACGCGCAATGCGCCCAAATCGAAGACGCCGCCAAACGACAGGCGGATGATATCGAACGCGCCAGCACCTCGGCGCTGGAACTGCAGCGCCGCCGGAAGTTCCTGGAAGTCAAGCAGGAACTGCTGACCCAAACGATGGAACAGGCGCTCAACGAGCTTTACGCCCTGCCGGATCAGGCATATTTCGACCTGCTGTTGAAAATGGCCGTGGCTTTTGCGGAACCGCGCAATGGTCAGCTACTCCTTTCCGATAAGGATTATGCGCGCTGCCCCAAAGACTTTGAAGAACGGCTAGGCCGGGATCTGCCAAAAGGCGCCATGTTGTCCGTTTCCCGGATAGCACGTGCGATCGACGGCGGATTCATACTGAAATACGGAGATATTGAACAGAATTGTTCCTTCCGGGCCATATTTGACGCCCGTTGGGATGAATTGACCGATAAAGCGCGCGATATCCTGTTTTCTTAAGCTATCGCGGATCGTGCTCAGGAGGGAGGCGGCCGATTGAATAACGAGTATATCTATGCGGTTACCCGTATACACGGCCAGGAAGGTAGTCTTTTGAATGCGCAGGACCTGGAGCAGCTTCTGGGCGCGCACGACGTCGACGAGTGCTACCGCCAGCTGGCGGAAAAAGGCTGGAGTTCTTCAGATTGCCCAATCAGCGATTCCGATACGCTCATGACCCACGAACGGGAAAAGACGTATTCGCTTATACGTGAGCTGCTTGGCGACCTTGCGCCGCTCAACGTTCTTTTCTGCGAGAACGATTTCCATAATCTGAAGGCGGCTATCAAGCTGGTGTACACAGAGCAGGAGTGCGAAAATCCGGAGCAGTATTTTCTTCAGCCCTCCGCCATATCGCCCGACGATGTGCTTTGCGCCGTACGTCAGCATGATTTTGTCAAGCTCTCCCCCGCTCTTGCGGAGGCTGGGTCCAATGCATATGAGATTCTGATGCAAACGGGAAACGGCCAGGCTTGCGAAATGGCGATCGACTACGCGGCGCTTCTCGCGATTGACGCCGAAGGCAAACGTTCCGGCATAGGTCTTTTGCAGCGCTATGCGGAGCAGAAGGTTGATACCGCCAACATCAAGGCGGCGGTGCGGGCCTGCCGCATGGGCAAGGGACGGGATTTCCTGATGCGCGCCATAGCCCCCGCCGGGAGCCTATATATAAAAGGTCTGATCGACGCGGCGGAAAGCGGCCTGGATGACATTTATGAGTATCTGATGGGTACCCAGTACGCCGGCGCGGTAGACTCGCTGCGCGATTCTCTTGCCGCCTTCGAATGCTGGTGCGACAACCGCCTGATGGAGAGCATACGTCCGCAAAAATACGAGTATTTTTCGATCGAACCTTTGGCGGCTTATGTCCTAGGCAAGGAGAATGAGATCGCAATGGTTCGGCTGATACTCTCCGCGAAAATCAACCGCCTCAGCGATGCGGTGATCCGTAAGAGATGGAGGCTGCTGTATGTATAAGATTGCGGTCATGGGCGATAAAGACAGCATATACGGCTTCGCATCCATCGGTATGGATATTTACCCCGTCACGGACATTGCGCATTCGGGTAGGCAATTAAAGGCGTTGGTTGAGGGCGGATATGCCATTATTTATATGACGGAAGCACTTTACGAACATTTGTACCGGGAGGCGGAGAGTTACCGCTCCAATCCGCTGCCCGCTATTCTGCCTATACCTGGCACTACGGGCAACACCGGGCGCGGTGTTGCGCGCGTGAGGAAGTTTGTGGAGCAGGCGGTAGGCTCCGACATTCTGTTTGGAAACCACTAAATACTACACGGAAGGTTCCGACCTTGGAAGGATTGGTGATACTCTACTATGAGCAGCAAGGGTACGATACTGAAGGTTGCCGGCCCGTTGGTCGTTGCCGAGGGCATGCGCGACGCCAATATGTTCGATGTGGTACGGGTGGCGAACAGCCGTCTGATCGGTGAAATCATCGAGATCAGAGGCGACCGCGCCTCCATTCAGGTATATGAGGAAACCAGCGGATTGGGGCCGGGAGAACCGGTCGAATCCACCGGCGTTCCTATGAGCGCGGAGCTTGGCCCTGGTCTGATCGCGAGTATTTACGATGGCATCCAGCGCCCGCTGGACGCGATACGAAATCTTTCCGGCGACCGTCTGATCCGCGGTATCGAGGTACCCAGCCTTTCGCGCGAGAAAAAGTGGCATTTTACCCCCTGCGTAAAAGCGGGCGATACGGTTTCGGAGGGTGACGTAATCGGTACCGTTCAGGAAACCGAAGTCGTGCTGCATAAGGTCATGGTACCGCCCGGGAAAAAGGGCGTCGTCAAAACCATTGCCGAAGGTGAATACACGGTCGAGGATACTGTGGCCGTACTGACCGCGGACGATAAGGAAACCGCCCTGACGCTCATGCAAAAATGGCCCGTACGCCGCGGCCGTCCCTACGGGCGCAAGTTGAGCCCGAGCGAGCCCCTGGTAACCGGCCAGCGGGTCATCGATGCGCTGTTCCCCCTCGCGAAGGGCGGCACGGCGGCAGTCCCCGGCCCCTTCGGCTCGGGCAAGACCGTGGTACAGCACCAGCTCGCAAAATGGGCCGACGCCGATATCATCGTATACATAGGCTGCGGCGAACGCGGGAACGAAATGACCGACGTTCTCAACGAGTTCCCCGAACTGAAGGATCCCAAAACAGGCAAGAGCCTGATGGAACGCACGGTGTTGATCGCCAACACCTCGGATATGCCGGTGGCCGCGCGCGAAGCGTCCATCTATACGGGCATCACGATTGCCGAGTATTTCCGGGATATGGGGTACTCCGTCGCGCTGATGGCGGACTCCACTTCCCGCTGGGCCGAAGCGCTCCGTGAAATGAGCGGCCGCCTTGAGGAGATGCCGGGCGAAGAAGGATATCCGGCTTACCTGGGCAGCCGCCTCGCGCAGTTCTACGAGCGCGCGGGCCGCGTCGTCACATTGGGCGGCGAAAAACGCGAGGGCGCGCTGAGCGTAATCGGCGCAGTTTCCCCCGCAGGCGGCGATATATCGGAGCCCGTCACGCAGGCGACGCTCCGTATTGTAAAGGTGTTCTGGAGTTTGGACGCGCAGCTCGCCTATGCCCGCCACTTCCCGGCCATCAACTGGCTGACCAGCTATTCGCTGTATCTGGAAGACGTCGGCGATTGGCTCAACGCCAATGTCCATAACGATTGGACAACGCTGCGCGGGCGCATCATGCTGCTGCTACAGGAAGAGAGCGAGCTGGAGGAAATCGTGCAGTTGGTCGGTATGGACGCCCTCTCCCCCGCGGATCGCCTGAAACTGGAGGCCGCGCGCAGCATCCGCGAGGATTTCCTGCACCAAGACGCGTTCCACGAAGTAGATACCTACTCCCCTCTTGAAAAGCAATACACCATGCTGGAGCTGGTGCTTGCCTATTTTGACGCCAGTCGCGCGGCGCTTGACCAGGGCGTTTCCATCAACGCTCTTGTGAAACTGCCCGTACGCGAGGCCATCGGCCGTTTCAAATACGTTCCTGTCAGTGAAATGCGGACAGAGTACGACAACATAACCTGTCAGCTCAAAGCGGAAATCGACGCCCAGATCACGAAGCTGAGGGAGGAGAATGCGTAATGCCCAGGGAATACAGAACGATACAGGAAGTAGCCGGCCCGTTGATGCTGGTACACGGCGTATCCGGCGTAACGTACGACGAACTCGGTGAAATCGAGCTGACGAACGGGGAGCGACGCCGCTGCAAGGTTCTTGAAATCGACGGCAGCAACGCACTGGTTCAGTTGTTTGAAAGCTCTACGGGCATAAACCTGGAAAACAGCAAGGTGCGTTTCTTCGGGCGCAGCATGGAACTGGGCGTATCGGAGGATATGCTCTCCCGCGTGTTCGACGGGCTGGGGCGTCCTATAGACGGCGGCCCCGAAATACTGCCTGAATTCCGGCGCGATATCAACGGCCTGCCCATGAACCCCGCGTCGCGCAACTATCCGCAGGAATTCATACAGACCGGCGTATCGGCCATCGACGGCCTGAATACGCTGGTGCGCGGACAAAAGCTGCCCATATTCTCCGCTTCGGGTCTGCCCCACGCGCAGCTCGCGGCGCAGATTGCGCGCCAGGCCAAGGTGCTCAGCGCAAGCGAGTCGTTCGCCGTGGTGTTCGTCGCCATGGGCATTACGTTCGAAGAATCCAACTACTTCGTAAAGTCCTTCCAGGACTCGGGCGCGATCGACCGTACCGTCATGTTCGTCAATCTTGCGAACGACCCGGCGGTAGAGCGCATCGCCACGCCGCGCATGGGCCTTACGGCTGCGGAGTATCTCGCGTTCGACAAGGGCATGCACGTGCTGGTCATCATGACGGATATCACCAATTATGCGGACGCTCTGCGCGAGGTTTCGGCCGCGCGCAAAGAAGTGCCCGGCCGGCGCGGATACCCCGGCTATATGTACACCGATCTTGCCAGCCTGTACGAAAGAGCGGGCCGTCTGAAGGGAAAGAACGGCTCCATTACGCTGATCCCTATACTGACGATGCCTGAGGATGATAAGACCCACCCCATCCCCGACCTCACCGGTTACATCACCGAAGGACAGATCATACTCTCGCGCGATCTGTATCGCAGAAACATACAGCCGCCCATCGACGTGCTGCCCAGCCTGTCCCGCTTGAAGGATAAAGGCATTGGCCACGGAAAAACACGGGCCGACCACGCCAATACCATGAACCAGCTGTTCGCGGCCTATTCCCGGGGCAAAAACGCAAAAGAGCTCATGACCATACTGGGTGAGGCAGCGCTGACGGATATCGACCTGCTCTATGCCAAGTTCGCGGACGAATTTGAAAAGCAGTATGTCAACCAGGGATATCAGACCAACCGCGATATCGGGCAAACGCTCGCACTCGGCTGGAAGCTGCTGCGCATATTGCCGCGCAGCGAGCTCAAACGCATCAAAGACGAATATCTTGACGAGTATTACGGGGGCTAAGGCTTATGGCTAAGCGGCAGATCAACCCCACACGCATGGAGCTGACGCGTCTCAAGCGCAAGCTTGCGACAGCCCTGCGAGGGCACAAGCTGCTGAAGGATAAACGCGACGAGCTCATGCGGCAGTTCCTGGAGCTGGTGCGCCAGAATATGGCGCTCCGCGAAAAGGTGGAAGCCGGCATCAACGCGGCTTCCGGGAACTTCGCGCTGGCGCGCGCAGCTATGCAGGACGCGGCGCTTAGTACCGCGCTGCTGGTTCCCGGGCAGGAAATCATACTGCAGGCCGGGGAACGCAATGTCATGAGTGTGAATATACCAAAATTCACTTATGATTTCAGGAGCGCGGACCAAAGCAGCATTTATTCCTACGGACTCAGCTTCACCTCCGGGGATTTGGACGACGCGGTCAAGAGTCTATCCGACATATTGCCGGATATGATACGGCTTGCGGAGCTCGAGCGCGGCTGCCAGCTGATGGCGTCCGAAATCGAGAAAACGCGCCGGCGCGTCAACGCGCTGGAATACGTCCTTATTCCGCAGATGCGCGAGACCATCAAATACATCACCATGAAGCTGGACGAAAACGAACGCGGTACACAGATCCGGCTTATGAAGGTGAAGGATATGGTGCTCGAACAGGCGCACCATTATAAAGAACGGTCGAATGGCTCCGCAAATGAAGGCGCGTAACCCGGCATTCTTCCCATCCGAATGCTAGAGCTTACGGGGGCTATTCCCGTCACCATTCCAACAATTACGCCCGATGGGGATTTCCCCATCGGGCGTATGTTTACCGTATGGACCTACTCGGCTTCGTCGGCGATCTGTTCCTTAACAGAGCGTATCTTTTCCATCACCGACTCAGCGATCGTCCCGAACTCATCCGCAAGAGAGGGGCTCAGCCCATAGCCCGGCTCAATACACGCTGCCTCAATGCCAATCAGGCAGGCAAAGGCGCATCGTTGTTCCTCCTTCAACACGCTTATCAGGCTAACGTCATGCAAAGAGAATGCATCTCTTTCCGCTTGTACATCATCAAGCTTATACAGGAACACATCGCCGGGTCGGCCGCCGGTCAGCACCGCGTCCAGCAATATGACAGCGTCCGCAGGCCGTATGGCAGCAAGGCCGAAAGCGACGTCCGTTTCCGCCGCTATTACGCGAACGCTCTCTTTATCGAGCTCATCAC
Organism: Bacillota bacterium; assembly: GCA_023396535.1. Classification (GTDB taxonomy): domain Bacteria; phylum Bacillota; class Clostridia; order Christensenellales; family CAG-138; genus JAEWWD01. Next base: position 5,226 of record JAEWWD010000202.1, on the reverse strand, counting down.
CCAGCACGTCCGCGAGCATAGGCCCAACGCCGTCATCCCGCATAAGGCGGCTCCCAATGCCTATTACAAGAAAACGTTCTACGGGACGACTGTCCATACAGTGCTCCCCTTCCCCGGAATATGCACATGCGTCGCACAGGACATGCACGGATCGAACGAGCGAACGACCCGGCCAAGCTCTACGGGGTTATTCATATCCGGCACATCAGTATTGAGCAGGGCGTATTCGGCAGGGCCAGGCGTCGTGTTTGTCTGTGAAGAAAAATTCCAGGCCGAGGGTGTAATGATCTGATAAAAGGAAAGCAGTCTGTCCTCTATTTTCATCCAGTGTCCTAAAGCCCCCCGGGAAGTGTCCACCAGCCCTGATCCCTGCGCGGTTTCGGGTATGGTATATGTGTCTTGCATGACGATGCCGGGTATGACATGATCGAGCAATGTATTTATAATGGAAGCAATTTTTCGCGTTTCAAGCGTCCTCGCCACGATACGATCCATTGTGGATATACCGTTATCGTATTCGCCTGCCAGCCAGAGCCGGGCCAACGGCCCTACCTCGTAAGGAAGCCCAAAATATCGCGGCGCTTTGATCCAGGAATACGCTCCCTCTTTTTTCGCATCCGGCTGCACGATAACTTCCGTAGGCGTATAAACTTCCGGGCCGCCATACCGCGCGTGCTCTGTGGCTTCCGTGATTCCTTCGGGATCAAATGGATGTATCTGGCCCTGAAGATACGTTTTGGGATCGACGTAGAGCGTACCCAGGGATTTATAATCGTTGAAGCATCCGTATGTCATCAGCGCGTCATAACCCTTGCCGATATTGTAGTAATCATTGTAATACTGCGCGATGGTATATGTGTCGGGAAGCATGCTGGACTCTATAAAATCCATAACCTGCTTCACCATGGACTTAAGCTGAATGATCATATTCACTGTGGCCATCGTCGTAACGCCGCCCACGAATATGCCGTGCGCATGCGGCGCTTTTCCTCCCATCACGGCCAACATGGTATGGCTCAGCCTGCTGATGGCGAAAGAATCGAAATAATGTTGCGCAATCTGCCGGTTTTTTGATTCCGGAAGCCGGAAATCTCTGCCAAAAGCCTCCAGGAGCGGAGTGACATTGGGTAATTTCACGTAATCCGGCACCACAAACTGATAGAAATGCCGGATATGGTTCTGCAGAAAATCGCACCCATGCGTGATATCCCTAAGATACTTGCCCTGCTCCTTTGGTTCAACGCCGAGCACGTGCTCAAGCGCGGTTGATGATGCAGTACCGTGCGCAGACGAGCAGATGCCGCATATGCGTTCCGTAAAATAGACCGCGTCAAGCGGCGGCCTGCCCTTGAGCATCAGCTCAAAACCCCGGAACATCATTCCGTCCGTGCGAGCTTGGGTAACAGTATTATTTTCGAGCGTAGCCTCAATTTGCATAAATCCGCTGATCCGTGTAACGGGGTTTAGAACGATTTTGTTCATCGGCCCAGCCCCCTCTCCGTGGTTTCATAACTGATAAACGGCTCCATTAAATCAGGGAAACCGAACTGCGCGCAGCCAATGCAGGGCGTATCGTCCTGTACCGGCCAGTTGATGCGCTGATTCCATTTTCCTATGGGGCAATCCGTCCGCGTGATCGGCCCCCTGCAGCCCAGTCGGAACATGCAGGTCGGCTCCCCCAGGCGAGTCGCGAAAATACCGCTGTCAAAAAACGGACGCCTCGGGCACCGGTCATGTATAAGAGCATTGTACACGATACGCGGCCGATCCAGCTCGTCGAGCTCCGGTTCGCCAAACAGCAATATATATGCGAGCGTGGTCAGGAACCACCGCGGATTGCAGGGGCAGCCGGGCAACCTGATAACCCGCTTGCTGACAACACGCTGAACGCTTACGCTCTCGCTCGGATTCGGTGAAGCTGCGGAAAAGCCGCCGTCAGAAGCGCAGGCGCCTACGGCAATTATGTGGGAAGCACGTTCGCCGAGCAGGCGAACCGCATCGTAAGCCGTCAACAGCTCTCCATCCCGCATACCCACTACCGTATAGATTCCGTCGTCCTTCATGGATACCGAACCCTCGACGGCCAATATAAAATCTTCATCCAGAACGCTGAAGAGCTGGTCCATCGCCTGCTCCCCCTCCTTCACGATCAGCGAATTGTTGTATATAAACTCCACCATATCCGTGATCAGGAAGGGGACGTCCGGGTAATCCTCATTCAGAAGCGATATGATATTGCCGGAACAGCTTGTCAACTCCATCCACACAAGCTTTTTTCGCTTGATATTCCCGGCGGCGAACTCGTCCTGCAACCGGCTAAACAACGTCAATGCCATTGCCTCTGTGCACTTACTCCATGGTGCTTCCATCTTCCAGCCTCCCAACCTCCTGCAGCCTGCTTAATATGATCGCCTGATTCGCATGACACGCTAAGAATTCTTCCGTCAGATCCTGCCCCGCGGCCAATCCAAAATGATTTGCCGCCGCCCATGCCGGTACGTCGGACATATTGTAAACGATGCCGTTCACGGCAACGTACGCCGGATTTCCGTTTTTTCCATCGCTCATCATGAGCTCTTCCTGCGTAATAACCGGCTCCGGGGTTTCCGGCTGTATCGCAAATGCCGGCTGTGCGATACCCGTTTGAACGAGAAGATTGACCAAATCCCATAAATGGTTGGTATGACTTCTTATTCTGTTCAGAAGGGTACGCCGGGACTCTTCAGAAAGTTGATTGGACAGAAGATCCAGCATATAGTAGACTTCCCCCAATAGGGTATCGATTTGTTTGAGAAGATCGTCCATAGCCGTATACCTCTCCCGCAGAATTGATACAGTATATTCCCGAATGAATGGATTATGCGGGGTATAATCCGGCTGCCTGGACCAACGGAAGCAGAAAATGGAATTCGTCGCTCTATCGAAAAATCGGGGTAATGAAAAACGCCCCGTATGACGGCGCGCCAGACTGCCGATAAACCCATTGGGGGGTTTGGGGGCAAGAGCCCCCTGAGGCTTCCTTCGCGAGCGGCGGCGTGTACGGCGCGGGCGAAAAGCCTTGCCGGGCAAGGCTCAGGCCATCGGCAAAGTCCTGCGGACTTTGCCGATGGGTTTTTCCGCGCATTTTTGCTGTTCGGCTCTTTCATTCTGAAAGAGGCTGTCACAACGAAAAGCGCGCAAGGTGTCATTTTTCACCGCACATGTCGCTGAAAAATGACGGATTGAAAGCTTCATAATGCACAACTTTCAACTCAATCTCCGCTCACGGGGGTTTTCGATACTTTGAGCCTTGCGGGGCAAGGCTTCCTTGCAGGAACCGCCGGCCGCGCCAAAGGTGCAGGCGGTTCCTGTAAAACCTCAAAAAAAGTGCCTCAGGCACTTTTTTGACAGATTAACGCCCCGTGTAACGGAGCGTAAATTATTCAGGCGATTGCAGGATTAAAGAAACAGGCTCAATATGATCAGCAATATGACGCCGGGTACGCCGAATGCCCCCGCTATCAGGGCGTTTAACGGATTGAGCGCTATGCTGAACCCAAACAATGCGCCGCCTATGAGATTAATCGCCGCCAACACGACAAACCCGATCAGGCTGTTGATAAATAACTTTCCCAGCCATTTGAGCGGTACGACAAGAAGCAGTGCCAGCACATACAGCACCAGCAAGCCCGCGGCAAACGCAAGCAGTAATCCTATAAATTCCATAGGCATCTCCCTAACAGGGTCTTATTCGAGCATATGCCGCGCCTGTCCGGGATATACCGCGGCATTATTGTCTCAATTCCAGGGAACTATCCTCTCTGCCCGCGCTGCGCAGAAGATAGATATATCTCTTTTGCGCGGCTTCCATACCATATACCGCATAATCCACGAGTTCGGGATCCGCAACGCTTTCAAAATATGCGGCCGCCGCCTTCCAATCATTGAGCGCCTGTTGAACTTGCTCACGCTGCAGCCTGAGCTCGTGATCGGCAAAAGAGGTTGGCGCGGATATTGCCTGCGGGGCTAACGGCGCCTGCGGAACGACCGGCCCCTCAAACTCCACGTTTTCTTCCTCCGCATGGAACAGCCAAGCGTACAGCCTATCCAACGCGCTGCGCTTTTTATGCGGAATAGAAGGAACCGCGGGAGGTTCCGGCATGTTGCCGCCACCCTGCTCGATATTCTCAAAATCCAGGGGATCGTAGTGATTCCAAAGCTTCTTCATGGAAAATCCTCCTTTGTGAGCTTTCACAAACGAGTATTCCCCAAAAGATAGGTATCATAACAGGCAGAATCAAAAACGTCCAAACGCAACCGCTGTACGGTTATTTCGCCGCTGAAATGCGGTTTACCCATTCCCGTACGGGTTCCATGGCTTTTTCTACGCTGAGCTGTTTGCCGTACGGCACCTGGAGCAGGAATAATTCCACGAATTGCCCGCCCTGCTTCGTAACGCGCTGTTTAAGCGTGTTTTTCAACTTTTTAGGCGTACCGTTCCCTGCCTGCGTTGCAAAGGCATATACACGCTTTCCAATCAGGTTACAATCCCGAAGCAGCGTATTGATAGCCGGCGGCGTTGTCCCGCCCCAAACCGGCATACCTATCAGCAACATGTCGGCTTGCGAGAGATCCGGCAGCGCTTTCAGCCGGGAACATACCCCTACCGTTGCCGCAAAACCGCCGGTAACCAATACCCTCTTTTTGCCGCGTCTCGGTTTTGCTTCCTCCAGCAAAAACACGCCGGTATCCAGCGTTTTTGCGAGCGCAAACGCACACGCGGCAGTATTCCCCGTAAGGGAATAAGTTACGATCATGGGATTCAATCGGATTCCTCCTCAATTTGTGTTTGGTCCGCCGAATATTCGGTAAACAAGCCGTCCCGACAGCTCCAATCCGCCCATTCCTCAGGAAGCTCTGCTACGCCGGGGAGCACGGTCGCCCCCTGGGCGAAATACAGCGTATCCCCGTCCAGCAGCATCAGATTGCCCGTACCTTCCCACAGGCATTGCGCAAACCAGCGCCCCTGTGCGAACAGTATTTCGCCTGAACGGAGCGGCCTTCCTTCGGCCTGCCATTCTCCCTGCAGTACGTCGTTCTGCAGCGTCCCCGACAGGGTGCTTGAATCCGAGAATACACAGGAAAACGTATACCCCCCTGCAGTAGTTTGGATACTGCCCGTTCCTTCCATTCCTCCAACCAACATGCCGCTCCAGCCTGTAGCGTCGCTGCCAACCTGCCCAAGCT
>JAEWWD010000120.1 GCA_023396535.1 Bacillota bacterium | reverse complement strand
GTGCTGACCGGGTTCACCCGCCTGTTCTCCTTCGGAAACGCGGGCTTCATGTCCATAGGCGCTTATACGGCTGCCATATTGAGCGCGAAGATGCACGCCCCCTTTGCCGTTTCCCTGCTTGCGGGCGCCGTGATGGCCGGCATTATCAGCTTTTTGCTGGGTTCGCTGACCATACGACTCAAGGGAGATTATTTCCTTATCACGTGTTTGGGCTTTGGCGAAAGCGTCCGCGTGCTCTTCAACTACATTAAGCCCGTAACGGGCGGCGCGAACGGTTTTTCCGGAATACCCAGCAAAACCACCGCTTTGATAGCGTTCCTCTGCGCAATCGCCGCGTTCATGATTGCATGGACGTTTATCCATTCCAAATATGGCCGCAATCTCATGGCCATCCGTGAAAACGAAATGGCCGCGGAGGCCGTGGGCATCAACGTGTTCAGCTATAAGCGTCTCGCCTTCCTGTTCAGCGCCGTATTCGCGGGCTGGGCGGGCGGTCTGTACGCGCATTACCTGACGTTTATTACCCCAACCATGTTCAATCTCGCAAAATCCTGCGAGCTCATTACCACCACCGTTATCGGCGGCCTTGGGTCGCTGACCGGCTCGGTGCTGGGTACGCTGATGGTGACATTGCTGCCCGAGCTGTTCCGCAGCCTGTCGGAATACCGCATGCTGCTCTATGGTATCGCCGTGGTGCTGGTCATACTTCTCAAACCGGACGGACTCTATGGCTATAAAGAGTTCTCGCTCAAACGCACCATACAGTATTTCGGGAATTTGCCTGCAAGAATCCGTAAAGGACGTAACGGAGGCAAAAAAGCGGACTGCGAGGAGGAACGTCTATGAAACCAGTGCTCGAAATGCGCCATGTCGAAAAGCATTTCGGCGGCGTCCGCGCGATTGACGATTTCAGCGTCGTACTTCCCGAAGGCGCCATACATGGCCTGATAGGCCCTAATGGCGCGGGAAAAACCACAATATTCAATACCATTACAGGCATTTATAAGCCGAGTGCGGGCAGTATTCACTTTTTCGAGAAGGATATCACCTCCGTCAGTCCGCTTGAGGCCGCGCAGATGGGCATCGGCCGTACGTTCCAGAATATCCGCCTGTTTGGCAATATGAGCGTGCTGCAGAACGTCGTCATGGCCAGCTCTATGGATGCGACCTATTCGATGCCGGAGGCGCTGTTGCGCCTGAAACGTTTTCATGTAGTAGAAAAGCAGATCCGGGATAAGGCGATGGATCTGCTGACCGTGGTCGGCCTGGAGGGCCGTGCGAACGAGCGCGCGAACTGCCTGCCCTACGGGCATCAGCGCAAGCTGGAAATCGCGCGCGCCATGGCGCTCAATCCCAAGCTGCTGCTGCTTGACGAACCCGCGGCGGGCATGAACGCCGATGAATCGCAGGATCTGGTCGATTTCGTCAGACAGATCAAGGACCGCTTCCATATCACCGTGCTTATGATTGAGCACCATATGGACGTCGTGACCAATCTGTGCGATTCAGTTACGGTGCTGAACTTCGGCAAAACTATCGCAGAAGGAACGCCTGCAGAAATACGCACCAACCGCGCCGTCATAGACGCTTATCTGGGGGTGGAAGAATGATACTCAAAGTAGAAAACCTCAAGGCGGCTTATGGCGGCATAGAGGCGCTCAAGGATGTTTCGCTCGAAGTGGAAGAAGGCGAAATCGTTGCGGTGCTTGGCGCGAACGGCGCGGGAAAATCCACGCTGCTCAAGTGCATTTCCTCCGTCATGAAGCCTACGGCGGGCAGTATCCAGTTCATGGGCAAGCCCATTCCGCAAAAGCCTTACGACGTCGTGGAGTCCGGCCTGGTGCATGTACCCGAGGGGCGGCAGATATTCTCCAAGCTGACGGTTATGGATAACCTTCGGGTGGGCTGCGGCCTGAGGACGGACACGGCGGAAATCAAGAAGGATTACGAGCGTGTGTTTGCCATGTTCCCGCGCCTGAAGGAGCGCGTCTCCCAGTACGGCGGTCTGCTTTCGGGCGGCGAGCAGCAGATGCTGGCCGTTGCGCGCGGCATTATGGCGCGTCCTAAGCTCATGATGCTCGACGAACCCTCGCTGGGTCTCGCGCCCATCATCGTGTCGCAGATATTCGATATCGTCCGCGAGATCAACAAGCAGGGCACCTCCATCATACTGGTCGAGCAGAATGCCAATAAAGCGCTTGAAATCTGCGACCGGGCGTATATACTTGCCGTTGGGTACCTGAAACTGTCCGGAACGAAGGAAGAAATCATGAGGGACGATACGCTGAGCAAAGCGTACCTGGGAGCGTAACGTCGCCTGTTTCAGAGCGGAAACACAAAGGGAGGACACATGTCCATATATCTCTGCATCGACGCGGGCACCACGCGGCTGAAGGCCGCTCTCGTGGATCAAACGGGGGATATTCTCGCCCTGGCGGATCGCAATGCCGAAGTGCTGCTGCCTTTCGAGGGCGCCTGTGAAATGGATATGGAGGCGCTGTGGTCGCTGCTGTGCGGCGTAACGCAGGAGCTGAAAGAGCGGTTTCCCGCGCAGTGGCAGGCCATTGAAGGCGTGGGCGTCACCGGACAGGGCGACGGTATGTGGCCGGTGGATGCAGAGGGGCATCCCGTGGGCCGGGCAATGTTGTGGAATGATACCCGTACGCGGGGTCTCGGCATAGAGCGGGACGCGGAACTGAGCGCGTTTCTCGTATCGAAACGCTCCACCGCGTTGTTCGCAGGCGCGTTCCCGGTACTGCTGAAATGGCTCAAACAGAATGCTCCCTCCGATTACGCGCGTATCGCGCATGTACTGCATTGCAAGGATTGGCTGAATTTCAGGCTGACCGGCGTGCTGGCCTCGGACTATTCGGATCAGTCCACCGCATCGATAGATATATTTACAAAGGAATACGTACTGGAGCTGTTCGACCGACTCGGCATACCCGAAATGAAGGCGGCTTTGCCGCCCCTGTACCCGAGCACGCATGTGCTCGGCACGGTAACGGCCGAAGCCGAAAAGATTTCGGGCATTCCCGCCGGCGTACCCGTTGTGACGGGTTGCATAGACGTTGCGGCGGTAGCGCTGGGCACGGGCATGGATAAGCTGGGCGACGGCTGCTGCATACTCGGCACCACGCTCTGCTGTGAGCTTCTGCTTAGTGCTTCGCAGGTGAACGTAAACGATACCAACGGCAGTGCGCTTTGCAGCGTTTTGCCCGATAAGTACAACCGCGTCATGGCGGCGTTGAGCGGAACCGCTACGCTGGACTGGACAAGACAGCTCCTGTGCCCCGATATGGGGTTTGCAGAGCTGGACGAAGCGCTCAAGCTCGTGCCGCCCGGCAGCAACGGCATACTGTTCCACCCGTACCTGTACGGAGAGCGCGCGCCGTTTCGCGAGCCGCACGCCTGCGGCGGATTTTACGGCCTGACAGCGGGGCATACGCGCACGGAGCTGGTAAGGGCGGCCTATGAGGGGCAGGCGCTTGTACTGATGGATTGCTTTATGAGCCTGCCCAAGACAGAGGGGGCCATCTACCTGTCCGGCGGCGGCGCGCAAAGCGACTTTTTATGCGGACTCGTTGCCAGCGCGTTGAACAAAACGGTGTTACGGCCCCCGTACAAGGAGTTGGGCATACGCGGCATAGCCGCCGTATTGCGTATGGCGCTCCAAGGGGAGACTTCCGTCGGCAGCGGGCAGGATTGCCGGTCCTTTGAACCGGATGCAGAAACGCACGCCGTATTTTCCGGGTTATACAGAACATTCGTACAACTGCGCAAGGACATGACGCCTTACTGGCGGGCGCGATGAGAAACTACGTACAGCAAAGCTGTGCGTGAAATATTTAAAATTGAATTTCGGAACTGAGGAGAGATAAAATGCGTGCATTGGTAAAGACAAAAATCGAACCGGGCAACTTTTCTATGATGGATATCCCCACGCCTACGCCGGGACCGGATCAGGTGAGGATCAAGATCAAGCGCGCCGGCATCTGCCAGACGGATAACGTATATGTCAACGAGGGCGGCTTTGCGCTGAAGCCTCCGGTGGTGCTGGGGCACGAATTATCCGGCGTGATCGATATGGTGGGCTCGGATGTCAAAGGCTTTAAAGTCGGTGACCGCGTGCTCTCGCAGACGACCTATCACGTATGCGGACACTGCCGTTTTTGCAGGCGCGGCGAGTATAACCACTGCCCCGAGCGCCGCGGCATAGGCTCCGCCGCCAACGGCGCGTTTGCCGAGTATGTGGTGGTGTGGGAAAAAAGCGTGATGCTGTTGCCGGATGAGATGACGTTTGATCAGGGCGCATCCATAGAGCCTCTATCCTGTGGCGTACATGCGCTGACCGAGCGCACGCAGTGCGGCGTGAACGACGTGGTGGTTGTGCTGGGACCGGGGCCGATAGGCCTGTACGCGGCGCAGGTGGCAAAAGCGCAGGGCTCCTATGTCGTGCTGGCGGGGCTCACGCAGGATGAAGGGCGTCTGGAGCACGCGAAAAACGTACTCGGCATCGACCGGGTCGTAAACACGCAGAAAGAAGATCTCGGCAAGGTCTGTAAGGAACTGACCGAGGGGTATGGCGCGGATGTCGTCGTGGAGGCTACGGGCTCCAGCAAGGCGGTGGATCTTGCCATGGAAGTCATCGCCCGCCGCGGCACGTTTGTACCCATGGGCGTGTTCAACCATACCATCGATATAGATTTCCATAATATCAAGAAGAAAGAACTGACCGTGCAGGGCTCTCATGCGCAGATCCCCACCTCGTGGGAAAAGGCGATACGTCTCGTGCGTTTGGGCAAAGTAAACGTGGACGCCGTGGTGTCCCACGTATTCCCGCTCAGCGAATGGGAAAAGGCCTTTGAAGTGGTGCGCAGCAAGCAGGGGCTCAAGGTGCTGCTCGACCCGGAGCGCTAAAGCGCAAAGGCGGAGTACAGCGGGGAAGACTCCCTGCGGGTCAGGAGGAAATATGAATCTCGATCAGGTTACAGCGTCGGTATACCGGGCCGTTTCGGGCGCGGCGAAAACGCGGGAAGAGGCCGAGCTGTTTGCCCGCCTGGCCGCCGGGGAGGCCGCGCAGGCGGCAAACGGGCAAACCCTGGATGCGGCGAACGCGAACGGGAAAGCGGAAGCGCCGGACACAACGCTGTTTGAGGCCATCCATGAAGTGCGGGGGACGGGCGAACTGCCGTACTGGCTTTGTAAAGCCGCCGCCTGCTTATTCGTAAAAGAGGATCTATCCAATGGGGAGCTGCGCGACGCCATACGTGAGCGCGGCTCTTTCCTGCGCGAGCCCGATACGGTCCAGCTTATTTTCAAACAATGTCTGGCTATACGCGAAAAAGGGCTTATGGAAAGCATGCCGCGTGTGGAGATATTGAAGCGCGCGTACCGCGACGGGTACCGTTACGAAAAGGAATGCCGCGGCTGTGCGCAGTGTACCATCGCCGCCATGTTCGATGTGACGGGGAAGAAGGAAGAGCATCTGTTTCGTGCGGCCAACGGCTTTGCCGCCGGCATGGGCCTGTTTGGAGACGGCGTATGCGGCGGCTATTCGGGCGGATTGCTGTATATGGGTACCTACGCGGGGCGGCGTTTTGAATTTTTCGATAACGACAAGGCGGAAAAGGACCTGAGCATGCGCCTTGCGGAAAAGCTGCATACCCGGTTTATCGAAACTTACGGCAGCGTGATTTGCCACGATATACACCGCGACATATTCGGCAGGGCTTTCTTTATCCGTGATTCGGAAGAAAAAGATGCGTTTGAAGAGGCGGGCGCGCATAGGAAGGATAAATGTCCCGCCGTCGTGGGGACTGCGGCGCAATGGACGGCAGAGATACTCATGGAAGAGGGATTTTTATCGGAAGAGGACAGTTCTTCTTCTGAAACAGCGGGAAAAGGAGAGTAGGTCATGGCAAAGAAGATTGTGATCGTGGGCGGCGTCGCGGGCGGCGCGACAGCGGCGGCGCGCTTGAGACGCCTGGATGAAACGGCCGAGATCATCATGTTTGAGAAGGATGAATACATCTCCTTTGCGAACTGTGGGTTGCCGTATCATATCGGCGGTACAATCGAAGAACGCGGCGCGCTCATCGTACAGTCCCCTGAAGCCATGCGCAGGCGCTTCCACATTGACGTACGCACCAACAGCCGTGTTTCGGCTGTGGATACGAAGAGCAAAAGCGTGAGTGTGCAGGGTCCTGACGGAGAATATGCAGAAAGCTACGACGTACTCGTACTTTCTCCCGGCGCGGAGCCCATCGTGCCCAATATCGTCAACACCGCGCCTGATCGCGTGTTTACGTTGCGCAGCATACGCGATACGGACCGTATTAACAACTATATTGCGGAAACCGGCGCAACGTCCGCCGCGGTTATCGGCGGCGGTTTTGTGGGCGTGGAAATGGCGGAAAACCTGACTGAGCGCGGCGTCGCCGTCAGGCTGGTGGAAGCGCTTGACCATATACTCGCCCCGTTTGACGGGGAAATGGCGAACATCGCGCAGCGGGAGATGCGCGCGCACGGAGTCGAGCTGCTGCTGGGCGACGGCATCAGCGCGATAGAGGGCGCGGGGGAAAAAGCAAAGGTCACGCTCGCGAGCGGCGCGTCGTTTGAAACGGATATGGTCGTGATGGCGATCGGTGTGCGGCCCGCAACGGCGTTTCTCAGGGATTCCGGCGTGGAGCTGGGGCCGAAGGGGCATATCGTTGCGGACGAGCACATGAGTACGAACATCCCCGACGTATACGCGGCGGGCGACGCTGTGCAGATAAAGGATTTTGTGACCGGGCAGCCCACGGCGGTGCCGCTCGCGGGCCCCGCCAACAGGCAGGCGCGCGTCGCGGCGGATAATATCGCCGGTATTGCGCACACATACGGCGGCGCGCAGGGCACGGCCGTTATTAAAGTATTCGGCCTTACAGCGGCCGCTACGGGCGCGAACGAGCGCACGCTCAAACGGCTGAACATGCCGTATCGCGTCCTGTACACGCATCCGTTCTCGCACGCCACCTATTACCCGGGGGCGCAGCAGATCGCCATGAAGCTTTTGATACAGCCCGACGGGCGCATACTCGGCTGCCAGGCTGTCGGTGCGGACGGGGTGGATAAGCGCGTCGACGTTGTGGCGACAGCCATACGGCTTCATGCGAAGGCGACGGATCTGTGCGAGCTGGAACTCGCCTATGCGCCGCCGTATTCCTCCGCCAAGGACCCGGTCAATATGCTGGGCTACGTGGCCGAGAACATTCTCGAGGGGCTTACGGACCTGACGGATTTCGATGCGGCCGAGGCGCGCGATGTGGAGCACTCGATATTGCTGGATGTTCGTACCCCGCGCGAATATGCGAACGGGCACGTGCCGGGCGCGGTGAACATACCGGTGGACGAACTGCGCGACAGGCTTTCTGAGCTCGATCCCGAGAAGGAAATATATGAATACTGTCAGGTTGGCGTACGCGCGCATACGGCGCAGCGCATACTCAAACAGCACGGCTTCCGGGTGAAAAACGTTTCCGGCGGCTGGAAAACTTTTGCGAACAGGGAGTAAGGAGGCAGACATGCAGAATAAGATTTGCGTCGGCGTATGGGATTACGGCATGGGTACCGACCGGTATGTGGGCGACGGATATAAGGACAGGCTGGGCTTTCTGGAGCGCGTGCGCCGCATAGGCAAGCTTGACGGCGTGGAGGGCATCGAAATCACCTATCCCAACGACGCGAACGAAACCAATTGGGAGCAGGTTCGCCCGGTACTGGAGGAGTGCGGCCTGACGATCGCCGGCATGGGCGTGGAACTTGTGTGCGATAAGGAGTGGAAGGACGGTTCGCTTTCGAGCGCCAACGACGCACAGCGCGCTAAGGCCATCCGTCTGGTGAAAGGGGCCATGGATTTCGCGAGCAAAATCGGCGTGGGCGTGGTCAGCCTGTGGCTGGGGCAGGACGGATTCGACTATGTATTCCAGACGGATTACGCTAAGAATTACGCGCGCTTGGTCGATGCGCTCAAAGAATGCGCGCGGCACAACCCGTCCGTCAAGCTGGGCCTCGAATATAAGACCAGCGAGCCCAAAATGAGCTGTATGCTCAAAAACGCCGGTATGGCGCTTTCCGCCGCGCTGGCGACGGGCTGCGATAACGTGGGCATCACGCTGGACGTCGGGCACTCCTTCAACGCGGGGGAAAACCCGGCGGAAGCGGCCTCCATACTGCTTTCACAGGGACGGCTGTTCCATCTGCACCTGAACGATAATTACCGCATTGCGGACGACGATATGCCGGTAGGCTCCGTGCACTGGCCGCAGTATTTCGAGCTGTTCTACTGGCTGGATCGCCTGCAGTACGACGGCTGGCTTTCGCTGGATATTTATCCGTACCGTGACGATCCGGACGCGGCCTGCAGCGCCAGCGTCGCGTTCATAAACGGCGCGCGCAAATTTGTGCGCGAACGCCTGCCCGAGAATTTTGCGGGCGACGTTGCGGCCGTTCCCGGCAAGTTGCTGGAACGCCTGTTTACAAGCTTTTTCGCCTGAAAGGAGCATTGCAATATGAAAGCTGCAGTCTGGCATGGCTATAAAGACGTCCGCATAGAGGACATACCCGTCCCCGCCGTACCCGAAGGGCATGTGAAAATACGCGTCGCGTACGCGGGCATCTGCGGCACCGACCGTCATGAATATGTCGGGCCCAATTTCATACCCGTCACAAAGCCGCACCGGTTGACCGGGCGCACCGCGCCCCTGACGCTGGGCCATGAATTTACCGGCGTTATCGAAGAGGTGGGAGCCGGCGTAACCGGCTGGCAGAAGGGCGACCGCGTTACCGCCAACGGCACGCTGTGCTGCAAAACGTGCGCCATGTGTAAAAGCGGCCGCTACAATGTCTGCGAAAAGCTGGGCTTTTTGGGCGTAGGTACGGACGGCGCATTTGCGCAGTTCGTCAACGTGGACGCGGACAGGCTGTTCAAGGTGCCGGATAATGTAACGCTGCGCCAGGGCGCTCTGGCCGAGCCCCTTGCCTGCGGCATACACGCCACGCGCCTCATGGGCGACATGACGGGTTGTTCCGTCGTGGTCGTAGGCCCCGGCATCATTGGGCTTGCGTGCATGCTGGCCGTGAAGTTTGCGGGCGCAGGTAAGATTTTCGTGGCCGGCGTGGGCAAGGATCGCAAGGAGCTTATCGAAAAATACGGCTGCACGTATCACGACGTGATGGACGGCGACGTCGTAGAGGCCGTCACGGCCTGGAACGGCGGGCTGGCCGATGCCGCGTATGAGTGCGTGGGCAGCCAGCGCACGCTGGACAGCGCCATTTCCGTGCTGCGTCCGGGCGGTAGGCTGATGGTTATGGGCGTGTTTGAGAAAAAGCCCGTATTCGATATGAACACATTCCAGGAGGGGGAGCGCATGCTCTTCACTTCGCAGGCG